>JAXDPG010000135.1:0-5145 GCA_034668485.1 Sphingomonadales bacterium | reverse complement strand
GGCTCGGGGTTTCCGTCAGCCGCCTCGGTGCGCTGCTGGCGCGTGAGCACGAGGTCACGATCGTCCACACCGGCGCCGATCCGGCCCGCGCGAGCGGCGAAGATCTCTCCGGCCTGCGTCACGTCGTCACCGATACCTCTGCTCTGCCGGAGATCGCCTTCTCATGCCCGGATCACGAAAAGTCCGCGGCGGCGCTGGCGGCGATCGAGGCGGTCCGCCCGGCGATCGAGGCGGGCGCGGGCCGGGACGCGCTGGCGGCATTGCTCCCGCCCGGCGCGGCGCGCAACGCGATCGACTGCGCTTTGTGGGACCTGGAGGCGCGGCGATCCGGCGTGGCGGTGGCGGAGCGGCTCGGCGGCCCGGCGCCGGGCCCGCTGGTCAGCGCCATCACCCTGGTCATCGATACGCCGGACGCCATGGCCGCGGCCGCCCGCGAAGCCGCCGGGGCGCCGCTCCTCAAGATCAAGGTCGACGCCCAGAGTCCCGCCGAACGGATTCGCGCGGTCCGCGCGGCGGCGCCCGGAGCCGCCCTGATCGTCGACCCGAACGAAAGCTGGAACCGCCGGCTGGTCGAGAGGCTCCAGCCGGTCCTGCTCGAATGCGGAATCGCCCTGCTCGAGCAGCCGGTGCCGGCCGGGGCGGACGAGTGGCTGGAGGGATTCGAATCCGCCGTCCCGATCTGCGCCGACGAAGCGGTCCATGTCGCGGCCGATCTCGACCGGGTCGAGCGCCGCTACCAGGCGGTCAACGTCAAGCTCGACAAAGCCGGCGGGCTCACCGCCGCGCTCGAGCTCGCCCGCGCCGCTCGGGCGCGGGGGCTCGCCTTGATGACGGGCTGCATGGTCAGCTCCTCGCTGTCGATCGCTCCGGCGCTGCACGTCGCGATCCTCTCCGATTTCGTGGACCTTGACGGTCCGCTGTGGCTCCGGGAGGATAGGCCGGGGGGCGTGAGCGTCCGCGACGGATTGCTCGCGCCGCCCGAGTCCGGCTTCTGGGGAAGTTCATGACCGCGCGCCGCGTTGCCCTCCTTCTCGGCCTCGCTTTGCTTCCGGGCGCCGCGCCGGCACCCGCCGAGGTCGACCTGCTGATCCGCGGCGGCACCGTCTATAGCGGGACGCAGGCGCCGTTCGTCGGCGACGTCGCCATCGCCGGCGACCGGATCGCCGCCGTCGGCCGCCGCCTCGCCACCCCGGCCAGGCGAATCGTCGACGCCCGCGGCATGATCGTCGCTCCGGGCTTCATCGACCCGCACAGCCATGTCGGCGACGACCTCGCCTCGGCCGACGCCCGCACCCGCCTCATTCCCGCTTTCCTGATGCAGGGCGTCACCACCGCCTTCATCGGCAATGACGGCGGCGGCGATCCGGACGTCGCGAAGACGCTCGATCGCGCCGCGGCGGGCCCGGTCGGGATCAATTACGCGACCTATGTCGGCTTCGGCGCGGTCCGCGAGCAGGTCATCGGACGGGCCGGCCGGGCGCCCTCCGGGGACGAGCTGAAGCGCATGCGCCGGCTCGTCGCCGGCGCGATGTGCGAGGGCGCGCTCGGCCTCTCGACCGGCCTCTTCTACGCGCCGCAGAGCTTCGCCCGGACCGAGGAGGTGGCCGACCTCGCCCGCGAGGCCGGGCTGCGCGGAGGCACATACGACACCCACCTGCGCGACGAATCCTCCTACACGATCGGCCTCGCCGCCGCCGTCGACGAGGCTCTCCAGATCGGGCGGGAGGGGCGGCTGCCCGTCCACATCTCGCACATCAAGGCGCTCGGCGTCGACGTCCAGGGCCAGGCGCCGGCGATCATCGCCAAGGTCGAGGCGGCGCGGCGGGCTGGTCAGGCGGTGACCGCCGACCAATATCCCTGGTCCGCCTCCGGCACGAGCCTCGCGGCCGCGCTCGTCCCGCTCTGGGCCCAGGACGGCGGCCGCAGCGCCTTACTCGAGCGCTTCGACGATCCTCGCCTGGCCGGGCGCCTGCGTTCCGGCATGGCCGAGAATCTGCGGCGGCGCGGCGGCGCCGAGGCGCTGCGGATCACCGAGGGACCTTTCCAGGGGCGCAGCCTCGCCGCGATCGCCGCGAGCCGGGCCGAGGATGCCGTCGCCGCCGCCATCGCCATCATCCGCGCCGGCGACCCGGCGGTCGCCTCGTTCAACCAGACCGAGGCGGACATCGAGGCGTTCATGCGCCGGCCCTGGGTGATGACCGGATCGGACGCCTCGACCGGGCATCCGCGCACCTACGGCAGCTTCGCTCGTAAATATGCGAAATATGTCGTCTCGGAGCGAATCCTGACGATTCGACAATTTATCGAGCGCAGCGCCACTCTGGCGGCCGACACCTTCGGCCTGACGGAGCGCGGCCGCCTCCGGCCGGGCGCCTTCGCCGATCTCGTCGTGTTCGATCCCAGGCGCTACGCCGAGCGCGCCACCTACGACCGCCCGACCCTGCTCGCCGCCGGCGTTCGCAACGTCGTCGTCAACGGCATCCTCGCGGTCGACGACGGCGCCCTCACCGGCAAGGCGGCCGGCCGGGCGCTGCGCCACGTCCCGTCCCCGGGAAGCTGTCCATGACGGGGGGCGATCATGTCGGCCACTACCTGCGCGAGGGCTATGCGATCGTGCGCGGAGTCTTCACGCCGGCCGAAATGGCGGCGGTCGCCGCCGCGGCGGACCAGGTCCATGAAGAAGGGATCCGGCACGCTCGCAGCTTCCGCCACGGCAACCTTTTCTACAATGTCGCCCGCGATTCGGACGGCGCACCCGAGGTGCGGATGGTGCAATGGCCATCCTACCACCAGCCGATCCTCAACGCCGTCCGGCTCGATCCGCGGATGGCGGCACTGCTCGAGCCGCTGATCGGCGGGGACCTCAAGCAGATCATCAACCAGATCCACTGGAAAGGGCCGGGCGGGCGAAGCGAGTTCGCCTGGCACCAGGATTGCCGCTTCCGCGAGCCCGCCGAGGCCTATCGCAACCTCGGCGCCGCTTACGTGCAGACCGGCCTCGCCATCGACCCCCACACGCCCGAATCGGGCTGCATGCGCTTCATCCCCGCAAGCCATCTCGACGGCGACCTCGGTCTCGACAGCGGCGACGTGCTCGGCACCGCGATGAACGACGCCGTGCTCCACGCCGCCGGCCTGTCGCCCGAGCGCGCCGTCGAGGTCGAGCTCGATCCCGGCGACCTGGCCTTGTGGAGCCCGTTCCTCGTCCACGGCTCCGGCATCAACCGCTCGGACCACCGCCGCCGCCTCTACGTCAACGGCTATGTCCGCGCCGGGGATTGCGACCGGGGCGAATGGGCGTTCCGCGGCGGCGAGCCGGTCCCGTTCGGACCCGAGCCGGCGCTCGTCCATTACGAGGCCCTGCGCGAGCGCGGCGAGCCCCATTACGTCTAGCGCTCCCGGTAGAAGCGCATCTTGCCGAGCTCGAGCCAGGCGCTGCCGCCCGGCTCCTGCTCAAGCCGGAACGCCACCGCCCGAAGGCGGGCGAGATCGAGCTGCGCCGCCGGGTTTGGGCTGCGCAGGGCGCTGAACGGGATCCGCACCTCTCGGGGTGCATCGCCCGCCTCGAACTCGCCGCGGAAGCGGTCGCGGGGGCGGAGGCCGTAGCTGTCGAGCAGCAGGGAATAGCGTCCGGCGCCGCGCGCCTCGAAGGCGACGCCGGCGAATCCGCTTGCGTCGGCGAGCTGGATCGCGCCCGGCGTCAGCGGAATTTGCAGCTCGGCGAACGGCCGCGGGGCAGCGCCCATGTGCGCGACCAGGAACAGCCCGCTCGGTTCGGTGGGGACAGCCTCCAGATGGCTGTGGTCCGCGCCGGAATCGGTCCCCTCGACCGGAAGGGTATCGAGGTCGGTGCGGCCGCCGGGGCCCGCGCCGGTGTAGATGGGGCCGGCCATGCGGTGCACCGGCAGCGGCGACGGGCGCTCGTCGGCGAGCAGCCGGCCGAGGCGCTCGAGCGGCATTTCGCGGCCGCCGACGAAGACCCGCCGGACGTCGTAGAGGTCGGCGATGCTTTGGTCGGGGCGGCCGCCGGTCAGGACCAGATCGGCGCGCTGCCCCGGCGCGATCCGGCCGTGGTCGCGGCCTTGGCCGATGATCGCGGCGCTGACCCGGGTCGCCGCTTCCAGCGCTTCCGCCGGCGTGAAGCCGAGACGAGTCAGCCAGACGATCTCGCGCAGGGTCGAGGCGCCGTGATAGACTCCGCCGACACCGGAATCGGTGCCGATTCCGATCGGGATCCCGGCCGCCTTCAGCCGGCGCACATTCTCCTTCAGGATCGCCCAGCGCTTCGCCTCGAGCTCGGGGACCGGCTGCGCCGGCGCCGTCCGGAGCGCTTCCTCCCGAGCCCGCTCGCGCGGCTGCAGCCTGCGCCATTCGGCGGGAAGGAAGGCGCGATCCTCCTGCGGCTCATAAGCGGCGAAGGTCGGGATGTAGGCGGTGCCGCGGGCCTTCATCAGGGCGATCAGCTCGGAGTCGACGAGGGCGTCGCCGATGCCGTGGCCGAGCGAGTCGACGCCCGCCGCGACCGCCGTCCGGGCGCCCGCCAGGCTGACGGTGTGGGTGATCACGGGAATTCCGGCCGAGTGGGCGCCGGCGACGATCGCCGTCAGCGTCGGTTCGTTCATGCTGTTGAGGTCCGGCGAGCGTCCGTAGCGCCAGCCGTCGGCGAACACCTTGACGATGTCGGGCCGGTAGGGGAGGGCCCGGGCCAAAGCGAGCTTCGCTGCGCGCGGAGTCGCCGCCTCCATCGTGAAGAAGCGGCCCCAGCCGAATTCGGTGCCGTGGCCGCCCGGCACCCCGATCCGCACCGCGAGCTGGAGATGCGGCGCCGGCACCGCGCCGGACGCGGTCATCTCGCGGACCGGCGC
Organism: Sphingomonadales bacterium; assembly: GCA_034668485.1. Lineage (GTDB taxonomy): Bacteria > Pseudomonadota > Alphaproteobacteria > Sphingomonadales > Sphingomonadaceae > Allosphingosinicella. Next base: position 280 of record JAXDPG010000135.1, on the reverse strand, counting down.
CAGCATCTCCCCCGACATCGAAAAGTCGTTCACCGAAGTGACCCCGTCGACCAGATAACCGGCATAGGCCTTGCCGAGGTCGTCCGGCGCGTCGAGCGCCGGGGACCGCAAATGGGTGTGGAGGTCGTGGAGGCCGGGGATCAGGGTCAGGCCGCGGGCGTCGATCGTCCGGGCGCCGCGCGGCGGCCGCAACCGCGGGCCGACGGCGACGATGCGGTCGCCGCGCACCAGAACGTCGCCGACCGTGGCGGGCGCGCCGCTTGCGTCGAAGACCCGGGCG
>JAXDPG010000134.1:0-4327 GCA_034668485.1 Sphingomonadales bacterium | reverse complement strand
CCGGCAGATCGTCCACGATCGCGCCGGTCTGCTGCTGGTAGATATAGTCGCTGAACCAGATGTGATAGGCGGAGGCCCCCAGCTTATAGCCCTCGCCCTCGCTCCGCAGCGTCAGCTCGAGGCCGTTGCTCTTCTCCTTGGCCATGGTCGGATCGCCGATCTCGAAGGCCTGGGTGCCGGGATGTGGACCGTTGACGTAGAGTTCCTCCGCGCTCGGCGCACGCTCGGTGTGCGACGCATTGAGGCCGGCGCGGAAGCTCTTCGGGCCGAAGCTGGCGCCGACCGAGCCGGAAAAAGCGTTGAAGCTGCGGGTCAGGTCCGGATTGCCGATTACGGGATCCGCTTCGGCCCGCACCCGCTGGAGCTCGTAGCGCAGCCCCGCCTCGGCGCTGAGCTTGCCCTTGCTGTAGGTCTCCAGCGCGAACAGGCCGAATTGATCGGTCGCGTTGGGAGGCAGCGACTTCTCGTCGCCGACCGTGTCGAGCTGCCGGTGGTAATATTGGGCGCCGAAGCCGCCGCCGAGGCCGCCCCGGCCCGACTGGACGAATTCGAGACGCCCCTCATAGCCGTCGTTGAAGAAGGTGGTTCCGGCCGCGCCGGTCTCGTCAAGCTCGCTGTGGCGGTAGGTGGAGTGGCCGCCGCGAAGCCGGACGAGATCGAGGAAGCCGTCGCCGAGGTCGAGCTCGGCGCGGCCGTCTACCCGGGTCTGATGGAGATCGATCCGCACCGCTTCGGCTTCCACCGCCGGATCGAGCGAGAAGCGGATCGGGATGCCGTAGAGGCTGTCGAGCTTATTGATCGAAATGCCGACATTGTTCTGGCCGTCGATCCAGGCGATTCCGGCGGCGAAGTCGCTGGTCCGGCCGGCGCTGTTGGGGAGCTTGCCGCGCAGGCCCGCGAGCGCCCTGATCTCCGGGTCTGGGCTGGCCAGCGCCTCGGCGCGCAACTCGGGCGACAGGAAGAAGCCGCCGACCCGCATGTCGCCGGTCTTGCTGTAATTGCCGTCGAGATGGACGACGAAATGGCCGTCGATCGGCACGTCGACGGTGGCGTTGCCCGAGCGTTCGTTCGCCGCCGAGCCGTAGGTGAGGATGCCGGCGAGGTGGAGCGGCTCGTTGGGAATGCGCCTCGGAATCCGGGCATCGATGACGTTGACGACTCCGCCGACCGCGGCCGAGCCGAACAGGAGGGCGGAGGGGCCGCGCAGCACCTCGATCCGTTCGGCGGTCAGCGGGTTGATGGCGACGGCATGGTCGACGCTGGTGTTGGAGACGTCGAGACTGCCGATGCCGTCGGTGAGGATCCGGATGCGCTCGCCCTGGAAGCCGCGCAGGATCGGCCGCGAGACATTGGGGCCGAACGAGGTGGCGGAGACGCCCGGCTGGCGGGCCAGGGTCTCGCCGATCGTCGGCCGCATGTCGCGCGAGAGCTCCTCGCCCGAGACGACCGAAGTGCCCGAGAGCACGTCCTGCCGGTTGCGGCGGAAGCCGGTGATGATGATGTCCTCATTATGATCGGCGTGCGGGCTGGCCGTTTCCGGCGCGGCGTTGTCCTCCGCCGGGGGCGGCGGAGGCGACGGCTGAGCCGTGCTGTCGTCGGCATCGGACGTTTGGGCGAAGGCTGCAGCGGGGAGCAGCAAGGCGGCGGCACCCGCCAGAAGAGCTGAACGAATCATTGGATTTTCCATTTCTCGGCTGCCTTGCCGGCACCCGGTCTGGCCCCGTCAGGGCGAGTTTCGAATTTGAACGGATCTGGCCGCACGGGACGTGCGGCCGAGACATGATTTTAAGTGCATGTCCTGATCAGTCGGACGGGGGCTCCAGCAAGGGCCGGAGCGACGCTCCGACGAGGACCCGCGCATCGGCCGGGTCCCGCGCTACGGGTTCGTTCACGCGGAACGGGGCGGCGAGCCCGGGGCCCGGCAGCATGTCGGAAGGCCAGGAGACCGAGCCGGAGTCGGCGGGGGCACCCTTTTTGGAGGCGACCTTGTCCGCGGCTTCTTCGCTGAAGGCCACGCTCGCGATCCTGGCGTCGTGGCTTGCCAGCGCGGCGGCGTGTTCAGCCCCGTTCGCGTGACGGCAGATGGCGGCCGAGACCGACGAGCCATGCGCGATCACGAGGATGACGATCATCATCAGCGTTAGCAGGCGGCTCATAGGGACGAGGAAACTCCGGATTGGATCAGGCTGTTACAGTATCTCATTACAATTAAGACGCGGTATAACAACCCGCCTCGTCGCAGCCTCGGCACGTTTCCTCGGGTTGCGGACCTTTCGCGCGGCGACCGCTGCCGCTAGAGCGGCCCGATGGCCTATCGCACCATCGACTTCGCCAACCAGAGCGGGATCGCCCGGCTGACGCTCAACCGGCCCGACCGGCTCAACAGCTTCACCGTCGAGATGCACGAGGAGGTCGCCGACGCTCTGGCCGGGCTGGAGGGCGCTCGGGTGCTGGTGCTGACCGGCGCCGGCCGCGGCTTCTGCGCGGGCCAGGATCTCGGCGACCGGGCGGTGGCGCCGGGGCAGAGCGTCGATCTCGGCGAGTCGGTCGAGCAGCGCTACAATCCGCTGATCCGCAAGCTGACCTCGCTGCCTTTTCCGGTCATCGCCCGCGTCAACGGCGTCGCGGCCGGCGCGGGGGCCAATATCGCGCTCGCCTGCGACATCGTCATCGCCGCCAAATCCGCGAAATTCATCCAGTCCTTCGCCTCGATCGGCCTCATCCCCGACAGCGGCGGCACCTGGGCGCTGCCGCGCCTCGTCGGCCAGGACCGCGCCCTCGGCCTCGCGCTGACCGCCGAGCCCCTGCCGGCGGAGAAAGCGGCGGAATGGGGCCTGATCTGGAAGGCGGTCGACGACGAGGCCCTCGACTCGGAGGTGGACGGGCTGGCGGAACGCTTCGCGGCCGCGCCGACCAAAGGCCTGGCGAGGATCAAGAAGATGATCCGCGAGAGCTGGGGCCATTCGCTCGACGAGGAGCTCGACCTCCAGCGCGACGCGATGCGCGAGCTCGGCTTCAGCGACGATTATCGCGAGGGCGTCGCCGCCTTCATGGCGAAGCGCAAACCCAGTTTCACGGGACGCTGAGGCCGTCATTGCGAGGAGCGCAGCGACGCGGCAATCCAGTGCGGCGACTGCGACGGACGCAGTGCTGGATTGCTTCGCTGCGCTCGCAATGACGGCTAGGCGATCAGCTCCGCGAACTTGGTAAGATCGATGTTCCCGCCCGAGACGACGCAGACGATCGGCCCCTCGCCCGCTTCGCCGGTCAGCGCGGCGGCCAGCGAAAGGGCCCCGGCGCCTTCGGCGATCACCCGCGCCTTCTCGGCCATCAGGCGCATCGCCCGGCGCGTCTCCTCCAGGGTGACCGTGATCGCGCCGTCGGTCACCGGCCGCATTCGCGCCCACATCCGCTCGGTGACGCTCTTGCCGCCGGCGCCGTCGACGAACGAGGCCTCCCAGTCGGCAAAGCGCCGCGGCCCGCCCTCGCGCAGCGACAGCGCATAGGGCGCAGCCGTCTCCGGCTCGGCGCCCAGTACCTTAACCTCCGGGCGCATCGCCCGCATGGCGCTGCCGACGCCGGTGATCAGGCCGCCGCCGCCGATCGCGGCGATCACGGTCCGAACATCGGGCGCATCCTCGATTATCTCGAGGCCCATGGTGGCGTGGCCGGCGATGAAATCCTGATTGTCGAATGGGTGGATGAACACGCCCTCCATGCCGTCATATTCATGCGCCTCGACCGCCCGCCAAGCGTCGTCGTAGGAAACCGGGACGATCTTCGCGCCCAGCGCGGCCATCCGCTCGAGCTTGGTGCGCGGCGCGGTCTCGATCGCCACCACCGCGCAGGGGATGCCGGCGGCGCGCGCCGCGAAAGCGACGCCCTGCCCGGCATTGCCGGCGCTCACCGTCCAGACGCCGAGGGCCCGGTCGGCCCCGCTCAGCTTCGCCACCGCATTGGCCGCGCCGCGTATCTTGTAGGCGTTGGTCGGCTGGAGGTTCTCCAGCTTGAGCCGGACGTCGGGCCCGCCCGGCCCGAGATCGAGCCGGACCAGCGGCGTGCGCAGGACGATCCCCGCGATCCGCTCGCGCGCCGCTTCGATCTCCTCGAGGCCAATCGGCCGGACTGGATCGATCATCTCGCTTCTCCTTCTCGCCGCGGCGGAAGCTTTCTTCTAAGGAGGCGCGATGAAGACACTCAAGCTGCTTAATTACGCCCAGGACCACTGGTATGGCGCCGAAGCGGGCCTCGCCGCGGTCGAAAGCGCGGTCACCGGTGAGGTGATCGCCGAGACGGGGAGCGGCGGCCTCAACTTCAGGGCCATGCT
>JAXDPG010000133.1:0-7884 GCA_034668485.1 Sphingomonadales bacterium | reverse complement strand
GCTCGCCCGGCTCGACGGCCTGCTCGCCACGGCGGAGCAGAGCTGATGGCGTCCGTCGAGGTCGAGATCGCGGCCCGCAAATATTCGGTGGCCTGCCGCGACGGCGAGGAGGCGCATCTTCGTTCGGTCGCCGCGATCGTCGACGGCAAGGCGCAGGACGCCGCGGCGGCGCTCGGCAGCCTCAGCGAAGCGAGGCAGCTGCTGTTCGCATCTTTGCTGCTCGCCGACGAGCTCAAGGAGCACCGGTCCGGCCAGCCCCCGGCCCCGCCCGCGCAGGTCGACCCGGCGGTCGTCGAGGCGCTGGAGCGGCTCGCCGGCCAGGTCGAAAGCCTGGCGGAACAGCTTGAGCAGAGCGCCCCGGCTTCCTAGATAGGGTTTGACGGGTACTGCCCGGTACGAGCTTCTAGAACATCCCTGGGCGATAAGCATCCTCGGGGGCTATCTCTGGTCGGGCCCTGGTCCGGCACATATGGCTCCCACCTGACGTTGACGCGTCAGAGGATATTCAAGCAAACGGCCATGGTGGTCCCGTCACCCTCCCCTCCCGGCAAGCCCGGGCTGCGCGCCGAGGCGCTCGCGGCCCGCCGCGCCTATACGCGCTCGCTCGCGCCCGGCATGCGGGCCGAGCTCGAGCGCCAGCTGGCCGGAATCGTCCTCCCGCGCCTGATCGCCGCGAAGGTCGTCGCCGGCTACCATCCGCTGAAGGACGAGATCAGCCCCTATGCAATTCTCGACCGGCTCGGCACCGGCCAGCGCGCGGCCTTGCCCTGGTTCCTCGACCGCGACGCTCGGATGCTGTTCCGCGAGGCGCCCGCGGTGGAGCCGAGCCCGTGGGGCGTGCTCCAGCCGACCGCCGCGGCCGAGGCGCTGGCGCCGGACGTGGTGCTGGTCCCGCTGGTCGCCGCCGATCGCGCGGGCACCCGCATCGGTCACGGCAAGGGCCATTACGATCGAGCCCTCGCCCATCTGCGAGAGGGCGGAGACGTCTTCACCATCGGCATCGGCTGGGAGCCGCAGATCCTCGACGCACCGATCCCGGCGGACCCGTGGGACGTCCCGCTGGACGCGATTGCCACGCCGGGCGAATGGATAGACTGCCGGTGAAGCCCGCCAAGCCGAGCTGGCGCAAGCCCGCGGGCATTCTGCTCATCCTGCTGCTGATCGCGGGCTGGGCCTTTGTCGTCTCGACGGTGGCGGAGCGACTGCCGCCCCTTCCCTGGCCCCTGAAGGCGCTGTTCTTCGTCGCCGCCGGGATCGTCTGGATCCTGCCGCTGAAGCCGCTTCTGCGCTGGATGGAATTGGGGAAATGGCGCGAGTGACGGGGCTCGAACCCGCGACCTCCGGCGTGACAGGCCGGCGCTCTAACCAACTGAGCTACACCCGCGTGGGAGGGGGCGAACTATGCGCTGACCCCTTGGCTGTCAAGCGAGGGTGAGGGGCCAGACGACCCCTCTCCCGTCCTACACGGGAGAGGAGGGGCCCAACCCGCCAGGCTTGGGAGGTGAGGGTCTGTACACCCGACTCAGCAAGACCCTCACCTCCCGCCGCTGCGCGGCGGGCCCCTCCTCTCCCGTGAAGGACGGGAGAGGGCTTTTCAGGACTTCGCCCCACCCCTCTCGGCGTCGCCATACTCCTCGTGAGGGGGGCCGGTCAGGGTGCCGTCCTCGAACAGGAAGCCGGCGATGTCGGGCTTGCCGGCGGCGTCGAGGACCGTCTTCATGATGATGAGGAGCGGCACCGCGAGCAGCGCCCCGGTCGTCCCCCACACCCAGGCCCAGAAGCTGAGGGCGACGAGGATCAGGAGCGGGTTGATGGTCAGCCGCCGGCCGACGAAGAAGGGCGTGATCAAATTCGCCTCGACGAGGTGGACCCCGACGAAGCACAAAGCCGGCAGGAAGGCGTACCAGGGGTCGCCGAACGCCATCAGCCCGCCCAAGGCGAGCAGCAGGGCCGAGGCGATCGGGCCGAGATAGGGTATGTAGTTGAGCACCGCGACGATGCCGCCCCACATCAAAGGCGTCGGCATGTCGAGCAGATAGAGGATCAGCGCCACCGCGAGGCCCATCCCGATGTTCACGACGGTGATCGTGCCGAGATAGGTCGAGGTGGCGTCGACCACCTGCTGGATGGCGCGGGCGGTGGTCATCGCCCCGTCGAAGCTGGACCGGGCGGTGATCGTGCGCCGGCGCATGCGGGTCCAGCCGGCGAGGAAGAAGAAGATCACCAGCAGGGCGAAGAACATCTGGATCGCGGCGAACGGCGCCGAGGTGGCGATGATGTCGAGCAGCGAGTTGGGCGTCTCCACCGTCACCGTGCGCTGCCCGGTGGCATGGGTGCCGAACTCCTCGACGATATCGTCGATGAAGCGCCGCAGGCTGGTATAGGCGTCCATCAGCGGCGCCAGCGTGTCGCGGACCCGGCCGATCCGCTCCGGCAGCAGCCGCACCCATTCGGCGGCGGGGAGGACGATCGAGGCGACCGCGACGTTGGCCATGGCGATCAGCACCAGCACGCAAGTGAAGGCGGCCAGGGTCGAGGGCACGCGCCGCCGCTCGAGCCATTCGAGCATCGGCACCAGGGCAATGGCGATGACGAGGGCGGCGGTCACCGGCAGGAAGAATTCCGCTCCGGCGCGGAGCGCGAACGGCAGAGCGAGGGTCAGGCCGGCTCCGCCGATCAGGGTCAGCGCCGCCAGCAGCCGGTCGCGGCGAAAGGCGATCGCCCCCGTCTCGAGGTCGATCTCGGCCGGTTCCGCCGGCGCCGGGCCGGTGGCGCCCTCCTCCCCCTGCAACCTCTTCATCTTTCTTACCGCCGTCCTTCGAACTTGACTTAATTTCAATGACTAATCGGGCGTTAACTCATTCTTAGCCGCTTGCCCCCCATTAGCCGCAGCGAACCGAAGCTCGTGGGGGAGCGAGAATGCGTTATCAGGCAACGGGCGCCAAATCATCGGCGTTCCGCAAAAATGCAGCCCTGGCCGCCTTCACGGCGGCCGCGGCCGGCATTTTCGCGGGCCCGGCGCTCGCGGCCGGGACCCCCGCCGGGACCAGCATCACCAACGTCGCCACCGCGACCTACGAGCTGCCCGCGGGCGGCGAGACCACGGTCGATTCGAACGTCGTCACCCTCAAGGTCGACGAGCTGCTCGACGTCAGCGTCGCCTGGGGCGATCCGGCCGACGTCGCCACCTCGCCGGGGCTCACCGGCCAGCGGCTCAAGTTCACCGTCACCAACGGCGGCAACGGGGCCGAGAGCTTCACGCTCGCCACGGTGGCCAATGGCGGCGGCGACGATTTCGATCCGGCGGTGACCTCGATCGTCCTCGATACCAACGGCAACGGCGCCTACGACGCCGGCGTCGACACCGTCTATGCGAGCGGGAGCAACGATCCGCAGCTCGATCCGGACCAGGCGATCACCGTCTTCGTCCTGTCGACCATTGCCGCCGGCGCCGGCGACGGCCATCGCGGCCGGGTCGATCTCACCGCCGTCGCCAAGACGGGATCGGGCGCGCCCGGAACCAGCTTCGCCGGCCTCGGCCAGGGCGGCGGCGACGCCGTCGTCGGCGCCACCGGCGGCGACGCCGAGGACGACGGCTATTACCGGGTGGCCTCCGCGAGCGTCGCCTTCGTCAAGAGCGCGACCGTCGCCGACGCTTTCGGCGGCACCGCCTCGGCGCCCGGCTCGACCATCACCTATACGCTCGCCGCCACGGTGAACGGCAGCGGCAGCCTCGCCAATCTGAGGGTCGGCGACTCCGTTCCGGCCGGCACCACCTACAAGGCCGGCTCGCTCACCCTCGAGGGCGGCCCGCTCACCGACGCGGCGGACGCCGATGCGGGAAGCTTCACCGGCACCGGAATTTCCGTCGGCCTCGGCACCGTCGCCGCCGGCACCACCAGGACCATCACGTTCCAGGTCAAGATCGACTGAGAAGGATGACGCCCATGAAGTTCCTGCTTGCGCTGCTCGCGCTGCTCGCTCCCGCCACCGCTTTCGCGGCGGACAACGTCTCGCTGACCAGCAAGGTCTATGTCGAGCGGGTGAAGCCCGGTCCTGACGGCAAGCCCGCCCTGGTCCGCGAGGAGCCCGGCGTGGTCACGCCCGGCGACAAGCTCGTCTTCGTGCTGGGCTACCGCAACGCGGGCCCCGAGCCGGCCACCGGCTTCACCCTCACCAACCCGATTCCGCCGTCCGTGGCCTTCACCGGAAGCGACGACGCACGCGCCGTCGTCTCCGTGGACGGCGGCAAGAGCTGGGGCCCCCTCGCCTCCCTCAAGGTCGTGCAGGCGGACGGCACCAGCCGCGCCGCCGTCGCCGCCGACGTCACCCATATCCGCTGGTCGTTCGGCCAGCCGATCGCCGCCGGAAGCGGTGGGGAACTCAGCTTCCGAGGCGTCGTGGAATGATTTGTAACCCGCATCCGGACGCCGGCGGGGGGGATTTGGCGCCCATTGGAAGACGATTGGACCAGAAGATGACCAGAACCGTGCGATTGCTCGCCTCCGCCAGCGTGCTGGCGGCGTCGGCCATTGCGGCATCCCCCGCCTTCGCGGCCGGGACGACCGCCGGAACCACCATCACCAACAACGTGACGCTCGACTACAAGGTCGGCGGCGTCGACCAGAACCAGGTGACCGCGAGCGACAGCTTCACGGTCGACCGCAAGGTCAACCTGATCGTCACCGAGAACGGCAACAGCACCACCAGCGTGTCGCCGGGCCAGCTGCACGCGGTCACCGCGTTCAGCGTCGCCAATGCTTCCAACGCTCCCCTCGACATGGCGCTTGCAGTGACCCAGTTGAGCGGCGGCACGGCGGCGCATGGCGGGACGGACAATTACAACGTCACCGGACCGAAGATGTACGTCGATACCAATAGCAACAACGCCTACGACCCCGGCACCGACGTCGAGATCACCTATCTCGACCAGCTCGCCGCGGACGACAGCAAGACCGTCTTCGTCGTCGCCGACGTCCCGCTCGGCCGCTCCACCGGCGACGTCGCCGGGGTCCGGCTGACCGCGACCGCTTCGGAAGCGACCGCGGCCGGCTCGCTCGGCGCCACCGTCACCCAGACCAGCGGCGCCAACACGGCCGGGGTCGACACGGTGTTCGCCGACACCGCCGCGGGCGGCAACGTCCTGCGCGACGGTATCCACTTCGCCGAGGACGATTATACGATCCTGGCCGCGGCGATCACCGCGACCAAGACCAGCCGGGTTATCAGCGATCCGTTCAACGGCACGACCAACCCGAAGATGGTCCCGGGCGCGGTGGTCGAATATTGCATCGCGGTGGCCAACGCCGCCGGCAGTGCGACCGCCACCGGAATCAGCGTCTCGGACGTGCTGCCGGCCGAGACCACCTACGATTCCAGCTTCGGCATCAAGCTGAACGGAACCGTGACCGCCGGCAGCTGCAACGCCGACGGCGCCAGCGGCGGCGCGTTCGCCAGCGGCACGGTCAGCGGCACGCTGAGCGACATCGCCGCCGGCGTGGCCCGGACCCTGGTATTCCGGGTGACGGTGAACTGAGCGGACTAAAGGGGAGGAGCGGCGGCGTGTCGACGACACGGCGCCCCCTCCCCTCCCTCGCCATGGGACGCACCACCCTTCTTCCGGGGGCGATATTGCTCGCCCTGCTGACGGCGCTCTGGCTCGCCGTCGCCGCGCCCGCGCTCGCCGCGGGCGTGCTGAGCCATCGCACCATCTCGAACGTCGCGACGATCGAGTGGGACGCGGCGGGCGGCCGCGCCAGCCAGCAATCGAACCGGGTCGACCTCAGCGTCGGCCCGAGCTCGGTTCCGCTCTCGCTCACCGTCTACCGCTTCGCTTCGAACTCCGCGACCGTGTCCGTCCCGGTCAGCGCCCCCCGGTGCGGCGCCGGCGGGACGAGCGCCTCGCTGGCCACGGCCTGGCAGGGCCAGAGGCTCGATCCGGCCTCCCTGCTCGCCGTCGACGAGATCATGCCGGGCGAACCGTTCCTGTTCATGATCGAGGACAGCGCTCGCAACCAGGATCCCGGCCGGATCGAAGCGATCGAAGTGATCGTGCGCGCCCGCAGCGGCGACAGCGAAACCCTGACCGTCTACGAGACCGCCGCCGATTCGGGCCGGTTCGCCGGCTTCATCCAGACCGTCCAGATCCCGCCGCCGCCGGCCGGCGACGACTGCCGGCTGAGCGTCGAGCCGGGCGATCTGCTGACCGTCGAGAGCCTCAGCGCCGACCACCGCACGACGGCGGCGACGGCGACACTCAACGTCCTCGCCGATCCGTTCGGCTATGTCTTCGACAGCTTCGACGGCAAGGTGATCAGCGGCACCCGGGTCACCCTCATCGACAACTCGACCGGCCAGCCGGCGCAGGTGTTCGGCGACGACGGCGACGCCGCCTATCCCAGCACCGTGACCAGCGGCGGGACGGTGACCGACAGCCACGGCACCGTCTACAATTTCTCGCCCGGCCTCTACCGCTTCCCGCTGATCCGGCCCGGCGCCTATCGCCTGCGCGTCGAACCGCCGCCCGGCTATTCGGCGCCGTCGGTCCGCCTGCCCGCCGAGATGGCGGGCTTGCGCACGCCCGGCGGACGGCCCTTCACCATCGTCGACGGCTCCTACGGCCGGCCCTTCGCCCTGTCGGGTCCCGAACCGGTGCGGATCAGCATCCCGCTCGACGGCCCGCGCGCGCCGATCCGCCTCGTCAAGGAGGCCTCGCGCACCCTTGCCGAGCCCGGCGATGCGGTCGCCTTCACGATCGCGGTGCGCAACGCCGACGCCCGGCTCGGCACCGGCGCGACCCGGGTGACCGACCTGTTGCCGCCGGCGCTTCGGCTTCGGCCGGAGAGCCTGCGCGTGGACGGCGGGCCGGCGGCGGCCGAGCTCGCCGGCGACGGCTCGAGCTTCACCGTGACTCTGGCGACGATGGCGCCGGGCGAAAGCCGAAGGATCAGCTACATGGCCGAAGTGAAGCCGGGCGCGGCCGCCGGCGATGCGGTCAACCGGGCCGAAGCGGTCGCCGACGGCGGCCTGGGCAGCAACGTCGCCGACGCCGTGGTCCGGATCCAGCGCGACTCGATTGCCGGCCGGATGACGATCCTGGGCCGGGTCATGGACGGCGGCTGCGGCGCCGATCCCGCCAAGGCGGCCGGCGTGGCGGGCGTCAGGGTGATGCTCGAGGACGGCAGCTACGCGGTCACCGATCGCGACGGACGCTATCATTTCGAAGGCGTCCGGCCCGGCACCCACGTCGTCCAACTCGACGACATGACGCTTCCGGCGGACCGCGCCGCCGCCGAGTGCGAGCGCAGCAGCCGCTCGGCCGGCCGCGCCTTCTCGCGCTTCGTCGACGGCCGCGGCGGCGCCCTCAAGCGGGCCGACTTCAGGCTCGTCGAGACGGCGCCTCGGGAGAGCCGGGCCGCCCCCGCCCGCCCACGGCCGGCGGCGATGAGCAATGCCGAGGCCGCCGGTGCCGAGCGCGACTGGCTGGCCGGCCAGGAGCCGGGCGTCGGCTGGCTGTTTCCGGAGCCCGACCACAATCCCCGGGCACCGCTGGTGCGGGTCGCGATCAAGCATCGCCCCGGGCAGACGGTGAGGCTTCTCGCCGACGGCAAGCCGGTCGACCCGGTCGCTTTCGAGGGCAGCCGCAAGAACGCGGCCGGCACCGTCGCGGTCAGCCTGTGGCGCGGCATCCCGATCGACGGCCGCCAGGCGACGCTCACCGCCGAGGTCCGCAACGCCGACAACAGTGTCGCCGAAACCCTTCGCCGAGTGGTCCGCTACGGCGCCAGCCCGATGCGCGCCGAGCTGCTCCGCGACCGTTCGGTGCTGGTCGCCGACGGAGTCAGCCGCCCGGTGCTCGCGGTCCGGCTGACCGACCGCGACGGC
>JAXDPG010000132.1:0-8414 GCA_034668485.1 Sphingomonadales bacterium | reverse complement strand
GGCTTCGCGCCGCCGAGCGCCGCGCCGCCGGCGCCGAGCGCGAGGCCCAGGACGCCCAGCTCCGCGCGCTTCGCTACCAGGTCAATCCCCACTTCCTGTTCAACACCTTGAACTCCCTGTCCTCGCTGGTCATGGCCCGGCGCGAGGAGGAGGCCGAGGCGATGATCGTCAACCTCTCCACCTTCTTCCGCTCGAGCCTGACCCTCGATCCCTCCGAGGACATCCCTCTGTCGCAGGAGATCGAGTTCCAGCAGCTCTATCTCGACATCGAGAAATCGCGCTTTCCGCGCCGCCTCGACGTCAGGATCGACGTCCCTCCCGCCCTCGGCTCGGCGCGGGTGCCGCCGCTCATCCTCCAGCCGCTGGTCGAGAATGCGATCAAGCACGGCGTCGCCCGCACCGCCGAGCCGGTGTCGCTGACCATCGCCGCGCGCGAGGGGGACGGCCAGCTGATCCTCGTCGTCGAGAACGACCGCGGCCCGTCCGTACCGGTGCCCAGCGAAGAGGGCACGGGCGTCGGCCTCGCCAACGTCTGCGAGCGGCTCGCGGCCCGCTTCGGGGGCGAGGCCGCCTGCGAGCATCGGCCGTTGCCGGGGGGGGGCTGGCGGGTCACCCTGACCATGCCGGTGCTGGAGGAGGCCGAAATGCCTCTGGAGAGAGGATGAGCGAGCCGATCCGTCTCCTCGTCGTCGACGACGAGCCGCTGGCGATTGAGCGGCTGCAGCTGCTGCTCGCCCGAATGGAGGGCGTGGCGCTTGCGGGCACCGCCGCCGAAGGCGCCGCCGCCCTGCGCCTCGTCGAGGCGACCCGGCCGGACGCGGTGCTGCTCGACATCGCCATGCCGGGCATGGACGGGATCGACGTCGCCCGCGCCCTCGCCCGGACGGCGAATCCGCCGGTGGTCATCTTCGTCACCGCCTTCGACACGTTCGCCGTCGCCGCCTTCGACATCGAGGCGGTCGACTATGTGATGAAGCCGGTATCGGCCGAGCGGCTCGCCCGCGCCGTCGAGCGCGCCCGCGAACGGCTCGCCGCGCGCGACGGCGACGGCGCGCCGGGAGGCGAATCGCCCTTCATCGAAGAATTCTGGGTATCGGAGGCCCGCGGCCTCGTCCGCCTGGCGGCCGCCGACGTCGACCGGGTCAGCGCCGAGCGCGACTATATGCGGCTCCACGTCGGCAAGAGGAGCTGGCTGATCAACCACACGATCGGAAGGCTCGAGGCGGAGCTCGATCCGGCCCGCTTCGTCCGGCTGCACCGTTCCGCCATCGTCCGGCGCGACTTCGTCACCGGTTTGAGGCGCGACGAGGGCGGGCGCTGGTGGGCGCGGCTCGCCGACGGCGGCGAGCAGAAGGTCGGCCGGCTCTATCTCGCCAACGCAAAAGCCCTTGCCGGCCGCTGAGGGACAGTCACCGCGACCGTCCCCCTTGCGACGTCACTCGGTCCGCAGGGTCAGCCGGAACGGCCCGCCCTGCCGGGCGGCGGCGACCTCGACGGCGGCCTGGGCGTCGGCGACCGCGGCCCGCTCGCACGCGGCGGCCCTGGCCTTCAGCCGGATCGGCTGGATCAGCTCGGAGCCGCACAGGCCCCGCGCGGCGCTTCGGATCCGGCGCCCGATCGTCGCGGCGTCGGCCGGATCGGCCGGATTGAGGCCGTCGAGGCTGATGGTGACGGCCTCGTCCCCGACGGGGGCGGCATGCGCGGGCGCGGCCAAGGCAAGGGTGCCGGCTGACATGGCGAGCGCGGCGAGCGCGGAAAGCGTACGGTACATGGTCTCGATCCTCGATCCTGAACGGGGTTGCGACGCGAGGACCGTTGCCTGGGGATGAAACACGCTCGGGACCCCGCGCCGCTTCAGGGGACATAGCCAGGTGGGCGCGCTTCGGCCCGCCCGCTTCGACGCGGGGCCGCAACGCTTCTGCGAGCGGCCCGAGCCGTCGACGAAGCGCATGCTTCCATCGACGAAACTTGCCCGAGGGAAGCGCCGGGGATCAGGCGCCGGGCTAGGGGCCGATATCCTCGACGTGGGGCTTCACCCTCGGCCGTATCTGCCCCGGAAGACCCAGGGCCGCCGCGAGCTTGTCGTCCCAGCCATAGGGATCGGTGCGGAAGACGATTCGGCCGCCGTCGAGATAGGCGCTGTGGTAGAGGAGGCGCACCGGGATCCTGCGCGACAGCTCGACCGGCGTTTCCTCCTTCGTCGCCAGCGCCTTGTCGAACGCCTCGAGCTTGCCGTCGTCCTGGGCGAGCAGGCGCGCGAACTCGACCGCATTCTCGACCCGCGAGCAGCCATGGCTGGAATGGCGCTCGCTGGCCGCGAACAGCGCCTTGGCGGGGGTGTCGTGAAGGTAGATCTGCTCCTTATTGTCCATGTCGAACTTGACCAGGCCGAGCGCCGATTTCGGCCCCGGCTCCTGCACCAGCTTGCCGTTCTTCGAGACGATATGCTCTTTCGCCATGTAGGCGGCGCCCTTCGGCAATATCTCCTTCTCGGCGATCGAATCGGGGATGGTCCAGGGCGGGTTGGCGACCAGCCGGACGATCGGCGAGCCGAGCTCGGGCGTTTCCCAGTCGGGCTGGCCGACGACGACCCGCCGCCGGTCCTTCTCGGCTCCGTCCTTCCAGTAATGGAGCTCGGCGGCGGCGGTGTTGACGTCGATCCGGGTCGGCGGCGGAGTCCGCTCGAGCCAGCGCCGCCGCTCCAGGTTGACGGCAAGGATCCGGGCCCGGTCGCGGGCTCCGGTGTTGAGCGCCTCGATCGTCGAATCGCCGATCACCCCGTCGGCCTCGATGCCGTAATCGGCCTGCACCTTCTTCACCGCGGCGACCATGTCGGCGGTATAGACGCCGGCGTCCGCCGTCGCGTTCTTCGCCTTGGCGTCGCCCGCCGCCGCGGCCGGCGGAGCCTGCAGATAGCCGCTGGCCAGCAGACCCTCGCGGATCTGCGCCACCCGAGGGTCCTTCTTGCCGGGCTTGATCTGCTCGCCCGGCGCGACGGGTGCGCGCTGTCCCTGCCCCGCCTTCCGGCGGTAGGCGACATAGGCATCGGACAGGGCTTTATATTCCGCGTCCTGCGGGGCGAGGCCGGCGAGCCATTCGCGCAGCCCGCCCTGCTCGACCGCCCGGCTCAATCCGCCGACCACGTCGGCCTTGGCCATCGGCACCGTATAGACCTCGTAGATCTTGTGCGGATCGACCGCGCCGGTGGCGAGCGCCTGGCCATATTCGATCGCCGCCAGGGTGAGGCCCGCCTCGCGCTCGGCCGCGCTGGCGCCCTTGGTGGCATGCTCGACGAACGACTTGACGTCGATGGCATGGCGGACGGCGTCGCCGAAGGCCGTGTTGAGCTCCTCGGCGCGCTCGCCGGTCCAGGCGGCCTGCCAGCCCCGCGCCTCGTAGAATTTCCTGACCCGGGGATCGCTGACCGCCGCCTTCAGGTCCGCCGCCGTCACCGCCTTGGGATCGACCTGGACGGCCTGGCCGGAGCCTTCGCTCTTGCTCACGACATCGCAGCCGGTAGCCAGCAGCGCCGCCAGCGAAACGCACGCCAACATCTTACGCATTACATACCGCCATTTCATATGGTTCCGGCCGCTGAAACGTCTTCCCGGGCGAATACGATCCGACAAATCGAAACCGGGCGCCGCTTAACCGTCCCGGCCTGATTGTCCCGCCATGGCACAGCGCAAAATGGGGGGGGGCGCTGGTGCAACAAAATTAGCTATCGGAAGCTAGGCGGGCACTCTGAACAGGCGGCGAGAACCAGGTTGGCGGTGAATAAAAACCTCTATTTCAAGGCTTTGACCAAGGCCCTTCGCTGGCGGGGCCGCGAGCTCGCCTGCGCCGCAATGCTGCTTGCCACCGCCTCCTGCCTGCCCCTCCAGGCCATGCCTTCGCCGGATCTTGCCGCCGCCGCCGGACCGGGCGCCGCCAATATGCCGCCGCAGCCCGAGCCGATGGTGCTGCGCGAGGTCGCTCCGACCGAGGCGCTGAGGATCAACGCCGCCATCCCCTTCTCCGCCGAGCCCAACCCGCGCGCCGCCTCGACCGTCTTCCGAGCCGCCGCACCCGGCGACCAGATGCGTTCGCTCCAGTGCCTTGCCGAAGCCATCTACTACGAGGCGCGCTCGGAGAGCGAGGACGGCCAGCGCGCGGTCGCGCAGGTGGTGCTCAACCGGGTCCGCCATCCGGCCTATCCGGGAAGCGTCTGCGGGGTCGTCTATCAGGGGCCGCTGCGCGCCGGCGGCGGCTGCCAGTTCACCTTCACCTGCGACGGCTCGCTCGCCTTCGCGCCCGCCGGGCCCGGCTGGGATCGCGCCCGGCGCCTCGCCGCCGAAGCGCTGGCCGGCTACGTCTACGCCCCGGTCGGCCTCGCCACCAACTACCATACCCGGCAGGTCCTGCCCGACTGGGCCTTCCGACTCGCCAAGGCGACCCAGATCGGCAACCACATCTTCTACCGGATGCCGGGCGTCTGGGGCGGTCCGGGCGCCTTCTCCCAGGCCTATCGCGGCCGCGAGCCCTCGCCGGCGACGGTGATGGCGGCGCGGCTTCCGATCGATCTCGGCCGCTCGCCGGCCGCGACCCTGGCGCCGCCGATCGACCTCGCCCGGCTCGCTTTGCCGACGCCTTCCGCCTCCTCGACCATCGCTACCGAGGCGCCTCCGGCCCCGGTCAACGACCGGCTGCCGCGTTCCACGGTGAAGCCGGAATTCGAGAATAGCGGCCGCTGGCTCGACGAAGCTCCCGCCGCCACGCCGGTGCGCTGAGTATTAATGACCTCTCCCGCTATTGGCGGGAGAGGGGTTTTTGCCGCTATCGCCGCGCATCGGCGCTCCGTTCCCTGACCGCCCGGAACTCCGAGCCTTCATTCCATTGCGGCCAGTCGCGTCCGAAGGCGAGCGCCCGGCCGATGTCGTAGAACAAGGCGACGTCCTGGGCCGCGCCGCTCAGGTCGAGGTCCGGACGCCATTCGTCGCAGGTCTGGTGGTAGCAATTGGCGGTGAATTCGGCGACCCAGCGGTCGCCCGCCTCGCGCCCGCCCTTCACCAGGTCGACGCCGCCGCCCAGCGCCATCAGCAGCAGCACCGGCACGCCGCGCTTGGCGAAGGCGAAATGGTCGGCCCGGTAGAAGAGGCCGCGCTCGGGCCGGGCGTCGGGCGTGACGCTCCGCCCCTGCCGCGCCGCCGCCGCCGCGAGCCGCTCCTCGAGATCGCTCTGGCCCCGGCCGATCAGCACGACGTCGCGGGCGAGACCGTTGGGCTGAAGCGTGTCGAGCGTCAGATTGGCGACCGCCTTGTCCATCGGGAAGAGCGGGCTCTCCGCATAATGCTCGGCGCCGAGCAGGCCCCTCTCCTCCGCCGTCCAGGCGGCGAAGACCAAAGTCCGCTGCGGCTGCGGCCCGGCCTTGAAGGCGCGCGCCAGCTCGACCACCCCGGCAATCCCCGACGCGTCGTCGAGCGCGCCCGGCCGCACCCTCTTGCCGCGCGCGTCGGGAGCGCCGACGCCATAGGCATCCCAGTGGCCGGCGAACCAGATCGTCTCGTCCGGACGTCTGGAGCCGGCGATCTTGCCGAGCACATTGTGGCTCTCGACCCGAGTCGACTCGACTCCGAAATCGGCGGAAAGGCGCGCGCCGAGGTCGATCGGGCGGAAGTCGGCGGTCTGCGCCTGCCGCTTGGCGGCGTCGAAGTCGAGGCCGGCGCGGCGGAAGAGGTCCTCGGCGACCCGGCGCTGGATCCAGCCCTGGAGCAGGACCGGCGGCTGGGCGCCGGGCGCGAGCACGACGTTGTAATTCTCGCCGCCCGGGGCCTGCACCGTACTCCACCCATAGCCCGCGCCGGCGGTCTCGTGGACGACCAGGGCGGCGATCGCGCCGCGCCGTGCCGCCTCCTCGAACTTGTAGGTCCAGCGGCCGTAATAGGTCATCGCCTGGCCTCCGAAACGGCCGAGGACGGCGGCGCCGGGAGCAGCTTCGAAATCCGGATCGTTGACCAGGAACAGGGCGACCTTGCCGGCAAGGTCGACGCCCTTGAAATCGTCCCACTGTCGCTCCGGCGCGGCGACTCCGTAGCCGACGAAGACGATCGGTGCCCCATCGATGCTGGCACGATCGGTCTCGCGCACCGTCGACAGGTAGACGTCGTCGGGAAAGCGCAGCGGGATCCGCTGTCCCTTCATCGCCACCGACGCCGAGCCGCCTTTGTCGAGCTGCGTGCGCACCAGCGGCACCCGCTGGGTCCAGCCGCCACCTTCGCCGGCGGGCTCCAGCCCGGCGAGCCGGAACTGCTCCGCTATGTAGGCGATCGTCTTCGCCTCCCCCGCCGTCCCCGGGCCGCGGCCCTCGAAATCATCCGACGCAAGGGTACGGATCATGTTCGACATGCGCACGGGATCGATCCGCGCGCCCGAAGGACGCCCGGACGGCGCCGACGCGCAGGCGGTGACGAGGAGCAGGACGAAAAGGAGGAAGGGTCTCATGCGGCGGCTCCCGAAGCTGGTTCCCCAACCGTCCGCCGCGGCTTCGGTTGCCGGACACCCCGCGCCTGGCTTCGGAAGTTCACGAACTGGACGACTTGGACGCGCAATCGCGATCTTCCGCCGGCCGCCAAAAGACACGAAAGACCCGCATGTCGGGCCGAAGAATCCTTTAGCCCTGTACCACCGTCGCCGAGGATAGACACGCAAGCCCCCAGAATCTCGCCATCGTCTAGGAGAACATAAGAGGAACCCGCTAGGAAGTCAAGCGGGCCTCACCATTTTCCGCCGGCCTCCTCGATCGCCTCGAGCAGCGCCCGCTTGCTCGCGGTCCGGCGCTTGCCGCTGTTGCGGGGAATGTCGAAGGGACGGCCACAGCGCTCTTCATACTCCGAGCGTCTGCGGTCGATGTCCGCGGCGAACTCCGCCAACGGCACCGGTTTCCGCTCAGTCCTTGAGGTCTTCGACGCCATAATCGCCTACGGTTTCGTGCCGGATCCGCATTTCCATATAGTGTCGGTCGGCGTCCCGATGAAGGGAGAACAATCGCCGGGCCTGGACCAGCATCTCCGGCGCCGTTCCGGAGGCATATTGCCCCATGCGATCGGCAATCATGTCCTCGACCGAGATGACGGCGGCCTCGCCATCCTCACCGAGATCGATGAGCTGCACCCGCTCGCGATCGGCCATGCCGTCGAGGAGCGATCCGGAGACGATTTCGAAGCCAAGCCGCAAGTCCGGATGGATCAGGCCGCGAGTGGCACGACCGCGACCCGCCGGTCGAACGAAGCCGAGGCTTTCAAGCTCATCCTCCGGCTCCGCCTGCCAGGGCGTGGCGATGTCGAAATCTCCCGTGTTGATCGCTCCTTTGGAGTAGATTTCGACGGCCGCGCCTCCGACCAGCACCGGTGCTGGCAGCCCGCGCGCCTTCATGGCTTCGCTCGCCCGGCCGAACAGCCGCAACGCCTGCTCGAACTCAGAGCGGTAGGCGCCGGGTTTCTGCCTCTCCATCGCTCGCCAATAGTGAGTGATGCCGATTTGCGGCGCAAGGGCCGGCTGGTCGGCCGTGAGTTGAGAGGCAACCTCGTGTCTCGGCGGTGGCGTTGGGGGACTGGCCGCATGCGGATGCTTCGGGCCGGTACGCCGACCCAATTCTCGATCTCGGTCCAGCTCGCCGCGTCGGCCTGGCTCGCCTGCGCCTTGCTCCAGCTGCTGCTCTACCTGCGCGCCAGCCCCTATAGCGGGCCGTTCCTGCTCGAGTGGCGCAAAATATTTCCTCTACGCGCACTATTACGAGCTGATGGGGGTTGGCTGATCGCGCCTTGCCCTTCATGCTCTTCTGGGCGATCCAGCCGGCCCACCGTCGCGCACGTCCGCACCGAAACGCGAGGCCGGCGGGTGGAAGCCCATCGGAAGGACCGGCCGCAGGGGGCGGCGCCACGGCCCCCCGGTCTCAGCCCTCGGCGCTTTCCTCCTCGAGCAGCGGATCGAGGCGGCCGCTGCGCTCCAGTTCGGCGAGGTCGTCGGAGCCGCCGACATGCCGGCCGTTGATGAAGATCTGGGGGACGGTGGTCCGGCCGGGAGCGCGCTCCAGCATCTCCTCGCGCTTGCCGGGCGCCGAATTGATCTCATATTCCTCATAATCCACGCCCTTGTCCTCGAGCAGCCGCTTGGCGCGGGCGCAATAGGGGCAGCCGAACTTGGTGTAGATCTCGACTCGGGACATGAGCGGCTCCTGGCAGGGTGGACGATCGGTTCGATAGGAGAACCCGGGGCCGGGCGATAGGTTCACGCCTCGGCGCTGTCGACGGCGACGACCCGGGCCCAGCACAGCACTTCGACCGAGGCGGCGCCGGCCCGTCTCAGCGTCCGCGCGCAGGCCGAGGCGGTGGCCCCGCTGGTATAGACGTCGTCGACGAGGACGATCCGGCGGCCGG
>JAXDPG010000131.1:0-7282 GCA_034668485.1 Sphingomonadales bacterium | reverse complement strand
CAGGTCAACGTCGCCATCCAGGTCGCCGAGCAGATGTCGGAGTTCCTGACCCGAGGCGGCGTGACCAACGCGCTCAACATGCCGTCGCTCTCCGCCGAGGAGGCGCCGCGGCTCAAGCCCTATATGGCGCTGGCCGAGAAGCTCGGCTCATTGGTCGGCCAGCTCGAGGGACGGCGCGCCAGCGCCATTTCGATCGAGGTCGAGGGGGCCGCCGCGCAGCTAAACCAGAAGCCGATCACCGGCGCCGTGCTGGCCGGGCTGATGCGGGTCTATTCGGACAGCGTGAACATGGTCAACGCGCCCTTCCTGGCGAAGGAGCGCGGCCTCGACGTACGCGAGGTGCGGCACGACCGGGAGGGCGATTACCACACTTTGGTGCGGGTGAGCGTCGTCACTCCGCAGGGCCCGCGGGCCGTCGAGGGCACCTTGTTCGGCAATGCCGCGCCGCGCCTCGTCGGCATGTTCGGCATCCGCGTCGAAGCGGAGCTCGAGGGCGAGATGATCTTCATCGTCAACGAGGACACGCCCGGCTTCATCGGCCGTCTCGGCACCCTGCTGGGCGAGGCGAAGGTCAATATCGGGACATTCAGCCTCGGCCGGCGCGAGGCCGGAGGCGAGGCGGTGGCCCTGGTGTCGGTCGACAGTCATGTCGGGCCGGAGCTGGTGGAGAAGCTGCAGGGACTGCCCGGGGTCAAGAGGGTCGAGCCCCTGCGCTTCTAACCGCCTCCCCGCCGGCTTCGCCGGCCATGAGGCAAAGCGGCCGCTGGACCTCACCCTTCCCGCTCCGTAGAGGCTGGCGGGCATTCGAAAGGAAGCAGCCGCCTTGGCCAACGTCACCGTCATCGGCGTCCAGTGGGGCGACGAGGGGAAGGGCAAGATCGTCGACTGGCTGGCGAGCCGGGCCGAAATCGTCGCCCGCTTCCAGGGCGGCCACAATGCCGGGCATACCCTGGTCGTCGGCGAGCAGACCTACAAATTGTCGCTGCTCCCGTCCGGCATCGTCCGCGGCACCCTCTCCGTCATCGGCAACGGCGTCGTGCTCGATCCCTGGGCGCTGAGGGCCGAGGTCGAGCGGCTGGGCGAGCAGGGCGTCGCGGTGACGCCCGAGACCCTGCATATCTCCGACATCTGCCCGCTCATCCTCCCTTTCCATCGCGACCTCGACGCGCTTCGCGAGGACGCGTCGGGCAGCGGCAAGATCGGCACGACCAGACGCGGCATCGGCCCGGCCTATGAGGACAAGGTCGGCCGCCGGGCGATCCGGGTCTGCGACCTCGCCCATCTCGGCCAGCTCGGGCCCCAGATCGACCGCCTCTGCGCCCATCACGACGCGCTCCGCGCCGGCTTCGGCGAGCCGCCGATCGACCGGGCGAGGCTCGAGCGCGATCTGGGCGAGATCGCCGAGTTCGTGCTTCGCTTCGCCCGCCCGGTGTGGATCACGCTCAACGAGGCCAAGGCGAGCGGCAAGCGCATCCTGTTCGAGGGCGCGCAGGGCGTCCTGCTCGACGTCGACCACGGCACCTACCCGTTCGTCACCTCGTCCAACACGATCGCCGGAACGGCAGCCGGCGGCAGCGGCCTCGGCCCGGACGCCGCCGGCTTCGTGCTCGGCATCGTCAAGGCCTATACGACCCGGGTCGGCGCCGGCCCCTTCCCGACCGAGCTCGAGGACGCCACCGGGCAGCGGCTCGGCGAGCGCGGCAGGGAGTTCGGGACGGTGACGGGGAGGAAGCGCCGCTGCGGCTGGTTCGACGCGGTGCTGGTCCGTCAGGCCTGCGCCGTGGCCGGCGTGACAGGGGTGGCGCTGACCAAGCTCGACGTGCTCGACGGCCTCGACGAGATCCGGATCTGCACCGGCTACAGGCTGAGGGGCGCGAGGCTCGACCACCTCCCCGCCCATTCCGCCGACCAGGCCGCGGTCGAGCCGGTCTACGAGACGATGAAGGGCTGGGCGGAATCGACCGCCGGCGCGCGCAGCTGGGCCGACCTGCCGGGGCAGGCGATCAAATATATCCGCCGGATCGAGGAATTGTGCCGGATCTCGGTGGCCCTGGTCTCGACCAGCCCCGAGCGCGAGGACACGATCCTGGTCCGCGATCCCTTTGCCGACTAACGTCGCCCCAGCGGCGGCTGGGGCCCAGGGGGGTGAAAGGCGTCGTGTTCTTCACCCGACGGGATCCCAGCCTTCGCTGGGATGACGTGCAGCCTTCCCATCCGCGCCCGCCCCGACTATCGCCGCGGCCATGGCAAACATCCTCGTTACCGGCACCAGCCGCGGCATCGGCAAGGCGATCGTCGCCGCCCTCCAGGGCCACCACGTCGTCGGCCATTCGAGCCGCGGCGCCGACGGCCTGATCGCCGCCGACCTTGCAGTTCCGGGCGCGGCGGAGGCGCTCTGGCACGAGGCTTTGGAGCGGCTCGGCGGACGGATCGACGTGCTCGTCAACAATGCCGGAATCTTCGAGGCGGCGCCGGTCGACCTCCCGGCGGGGGAGTGGACGGAGCAATGGGAGCGGACGATGCGGGTCAACCTCACCGCCGCGGCCGAATTGTGCCGGCTCGCCGTCCTCCACTTCCGCGAGGAAGGGGGCGGGCGCATCGTCAACGTCGCCAGCCGCGCCGCCCATCGCGGCGACAGCCCGCAGCACTGGCATTATGCCGCGTCGAAGGCGGGGATGATCGGAATGACCAAGTCGATCGCGCGCGGTTATGCCGCCGACAACATCCTCGCCTTCGCGGTCTCCCCCGGCTTCACCGCCTCGGAGATGATCGACGAATATATGGCCAGCCGCGGCGGCCGGCAGATCGTCGCCGACATCCCGCTGGGGCGGGTCGCGAGCGCGGCCGAGGTCGCCGAGACGGTGCGCTGGCTGGCGCTGGACGCGCCCGCTTCCGCCACCGGCACGGTGATCGACGTCAACGGGGCCAGCTATGTGCGCTGAACCCGTCATTGCGAGGAGCGCAGCGACGCGGCAATCCGGCCCGGCGCTTGCGACAGCCGCTGCACTGGATTGCTTCGCTCCGCTCGCAATGACGGCTTTATGACCAGCTGGAAGGTCAGCCTCCCCTGCACCCGGGCGGAGGCGGAAGCGCTCAAGGACGATATCAGCCCGCTCGCCTGGCTCGACTTCCCGCCGGTGCTGATGACCAGCGAGGCGGATCCGTCGACCCCCGAGGCGTGGCGGCTCGACGCCTATTTCGACCATGAACCGACCCGCGAGATGATCGGCCTGCTGCGCGCGCTGGCGCCAAGCGCGGCCGGAACCGAGCCCGCGGTCGAGAAGGTCGAGGACCGCGACTGGGTCACGCTCAGCCAGCAGGGGTTGGAGCCGATCCGGGCGGGCCGCTTCTTCGTCCACACTGCGCAGCACCGGGGCCACGCTCCGGCCGGCGCCGTCGCGCTCGAGATCGACGCCGGCCGCGCGTTCGGCACCGGCCAGCACGAGACGACGACGGGCTGCCTGCTCGCGCTCAGCGGGATGAAGGCGGGGGGCGCCGCCGTCGCCAACTTGCTCGACCTCGGCACCGGCACCGGACTGCTCGCCTTCGCGGCGCTCAGGCTGTGGCCGTCGGCCCGCGCCGCCGCCTCCGACAACGATCCGGTGGCGATCGAGGTGGGCGAGGAGAATGCGGCGATCAACGGCGTGAGGCTGGGGCGGGCGCGAGGACAGCTGGAGCTGCTCGTCGCCGAGGGGATGGACCATCCGCGGCTGCGGGCGCGCTCGCCCTTCGACCTCGTCATCGCCAACATCCTGGCGGGGCCGCTAATCGCGCTCGCACCGTCGGTGGCGAAGGCGATCGCGCCGGGCGGGCGGCTGATCCTCGCCGGGCTTCTCGACCACCAGGCGCCGGCGGTGGCGGGCGCCTACCGGCGGCAGGGGCTGATGCTCACTGGCCGCGTCGAGGGCGGGGAATGGCCGACGCTGGTGATGCGGAAAAGGCGGATCGCGCGGCCGCGGTAGCCCTCCGCCTACCCCTCTACCCCCAGCTGCTTCAGCATGAAGGCATAATATTCGGCGATGTCGCGGTAGCGGCGGAAGCGGCCCGACTTCCCGCCGTGGCCGGCCTCCATGTTGATCCGGAACAGGAGCGGGTTACGATCGGTCTTGGCCGCGCGCAGCTTCGCGACCCACTTCGCAGGCTCGTAATATTGGACCTGGCTGTCCCACAGGCCGGTGCTGACGAACATCGCCGGATAGGCCCTGGCGGCGACGTTGTCGTAGGGGGAGTAGGACAGCATATAGTCGTAATATTTGCGGTCGGAAGGGTTGCCCCATTCGTCATATTCGTTGGTGGTAAGCGGGATGGTCGGATCGAGCATGGTGGTGACCGCGTCGACGAACGGCACCTGGGCGACGACGACCCGGTAATCCTCGGGCGCCATGTTGGCGATGCCGCCCATCAGCAGGCCGCCGGCGCTGCCGCCCAGCGCCGCCACCCGGTCCTTCGCCGCATAGCCCTGGGCGACGAGATAGCGGGTGACGTCGATGAAATCGGTGAAGCTGTTCTTCTTGTTGAGCAGATGCCCCTGGTCGTACCAGGCGCGGCCCATCTCCTGGCCGCCGCGGATATGGGCGAGGGCGTAGACCATGCCGCGGTCCAGGAGGCTGGTCACGGTCGGCGACCAGGCGGGATCGCTCGACGCGCCGTAGCTGCCATAGGCATATTGGAGCATCGCCGCCTTGCCGTTCTTGCGGAAACCCTTGCGGTAGACGAGCGAAACCGGGATCCTGGTCCCGTCGCGCGCCGTGGCCCAGATCCGCTCGGTGACGTAATTGGCGGCATCGTAGCCCGGGGCGGGCGTTTCCTTGAGCAGCCGCCTTTCGCCGCTCCTCGAATTGACCTCGTAGATCCGCGCCGGCGTGGTCAGCGAGGTATAATGGTAGCGCAGCCACTCGCTGTCGGGCTCGGCATTGACGTCGAGCCCCATCGCATAAGCCGGCTCGTCCGAGGCGACGAAGCTGCTCTTGCCGGCGTCGGTCAGCAGCCGCAGGCGCTTGTTGCCGCCCGAGCGCTCGGCGATGGCGATATAGCCGGTCATCGGCTGGAACTCGTCGATGAAGACGTCGGCGCTGTGCGGCACCAGGTCCGTCCAATTCGCCCGGCCGCCGGCCGCCGCCGCCTCCGAGACGCGCATCAGCCGGTAATTGGGCGCCTTCCAGTTGGTGAGGATGACCCAGCGGTCGCCGATATGGTCGGCCTGGTAGCGGAACTCGCGCTCGCGCGGGGCGAGCACCGCGAACGGGCCCGGCGCCGCCGCGCTGGTGCAGCGCTGCTCGTTGCTGACCGTGGCGTCGAGGACGATGCAGATATATTTGTCGGACGTGGTCCGGAGCAGCCCCATGTAGAAGCTGTCGTCCTTCTCCTCGTAGACCAGCCGGTCGGCCGAAGCGGGGGTGCCGAGGACGTGGGCCTTCACCCGCTTGCTGAGCAGGGTGACGGGGTCCTTCTCGACATAGAAGAGGGTGCGGTTGTCGTCCGCCCAGACGAAGCCGGGCTCGACGTTGGGGACCTCGTCGGCGAGCAGCCGGCCCGAGGCGATATCCTTGATGCGGAGCACATATTGGCGGCGGCCGACGACGTCCTCGGCATAAGCGAGCAGCCGGTTGTCGACGCTCGGCTGGAAGCTGCCGATCTGGAAATAGCCCTTGTCCTTGCCCATGGCGGGCTCGTCGAGCAGCACTTCCTCGGGCGCCGCCATCGAGCCCTTGCGGCGGGCGACGACGGGATAGTCCTGGCCGGTCTCGAACCGGCTGTAATAATAATAGCCGCGCTTGCGGTAGGGGACGCTCGAATCGTCCTGCTTGATGCGGCCGACGAACTCGCCGTAGAGCTTCTCCTGGAGCGGCTTCGTCGGCGCCAGCGCGGCGTCGGCATAAGCGTTCTCGGCGGCGAGATAGGCGAGCATCTCGGGATTCTTGCGGGTGTCGTCGCGCAGCCAGTAATAGGGATCTTCGCGGGCGATGCCTCCGGGCCCCTTAACCTGGTACGGCTTGCGCGCCGCCACCGGCGGGCTCGGCAGCGCCTGCGCCAGCGCGACGACCGGCAGCATCAGCGCCGCCAGACCGAGCAGGAATGTCTTATTCATCAAATGCCTCCGGTGTGCGACGCCTGTCTGGCACGCGCTACCTGGGTCGACAAGACGGCACCTGGGCTTCGATCGAATGGCACGACTGGCACGAGAGTCACATGGAAGCGCGGGGGGCCCCCTCCCTGCCGCGGCTGCGGCACACGGCCGGCTGAACGATTGCGGGGGAGGAGGGAAAACTGCATCGCGTGAGTAGAACATATATCGAACTAAATGTCGAGAGAGGTGGACCCTGAAACAAGTTCAGGGTGACGGAGAGGCCCCCTCGACGATCGCGTTCCAGCCCGCCTCGTCGATCGTCTCGATGCCGAGCTCGGCGGCCTTCTTGAGCTTTGAGCCGGCGCCAGGGCCGTAGACGACGAGGTCGGTCTTGGCGGAGACGGAGCCGGCGACCTTGGCGCCCAGCCTCTCCGCCTGGGCCTTGGCCTCGTCGCGCGACAAAGTCTCGAGGCTGCCGGTGAAGACCAGGGTCTTGCCGGTGACCGGCGAAGCCTTCGTCTCCCATACCACGTCCTCCGGCTCCACGCCCGCGCGGCGAAGATCGTGCAGTACCTGCTGGTTATGCTCTTCCTCGAAGAAATCGAGCAGGGCGTTGGCGACCTCGGGGCCGATATTGGGGGTCTCGACCGTCTCGACCACCGCCTTGTCGCGGCGCTGGCGGAACCTGCGCTCCTCCTCGCCTTCGAGCGGTGCCATTTCGCGGCGGACCTTGAGCGCAGAGTCGATCATCGCCCGGAAACCGTCCCAGCTGCGATAGCGGCGGGCGAGGTCGCGGGCGGTGACCTCGCCGACATGGCGGATGCCGAGCGCGTAGAGGAAGCGGTCGAGCGGGGGCTCGCGCTTCGAGTCGATCGCCGCGATCAGGTTCGCCGCCGAGATCTCCGCCCAGCGCTCGCGCGCCAGCAAGTCCTCCTTCGTCAGCCGGAAGATGTCGGCCGGCGACTGAAGCAGGCCGTCGCGGAAGAAATTCTCGATATGGGTGATCCCGAGCCCCTCGATGTCGAGGGCGTGGCGCGAGACGAAGTGGCGAAGCCGCTCGACCCTCTGGACCGGGCAGACGAGCCCGCCGGTGCAGCGAACGTCGACCTCTCCTTCTTCGCGAACCGCGTCGGAGCCGCATTCCGGGCAGACGGTCGGGAAGACGTAAGCCGGCCGCTCCTCATTGGGGGTCAGATTCTCAAGCACCTGCGGGAT
>JAXDPG010000130.1:0-7315 GCA_034668485.1 Sphingomonadales bacterium | reverse complement strand
GTGCCCTTCGTCACGGCCGGTCCGAGCAGGTCCCGACCAGGGCGCCGCGGCTAGCATGGCCGGCCCGCCCGTGGACGACGCCGCCACCGCCAGCCGCCAGTCGCTCGCCGCTTTGGCCTCGCTCCGCAGCGCGGGAGAGACCCTGCCCGCCGACGACGCCGCGCTGGGCGCCGCGGTGCGCGAGATGCTGAAGCCGCTCCTCAAGGACTGGCTCGACCGCAACCTTCCCGACATGGTCGAGGAACTGGTCACCCGCGAGATCGCCCGGATCACGGGAAAGAGCTTCTGACGTCGCCCCAGCGAAGGCTGGGGCCCCAGCGGGCGAGGAACGCCGCCGCCTTTCACCCGCCGGATGCCAGCCTGCGCTGGCATGACGGGATTCTCTTCGCTAACGCCCGCGCAATGACCGAGCTTGCCAAGACCTTCGACCCGGCCGAGATCGAATCCCGCTGGTACGCCCGCTGGGAAAGGGAGGGCCTGTTCCGCCCTGAGCGGTCCGACGCCGAGCCGTTCACCATCGTCATCCCGCCGCCCAACGTGACCGGCTCGCTCCATATCGGCCATGCGCTCGACCTGACGCTCCAGGACATCCTCGTCCGCCACGCCCGGCTGCAGGGCAAGGACGCCTTGTGGGTGGTCGGCATGGACCATGCCGGAATCGCCACCCAGATGGTGGTCGAGCGCAACCTCGAGAGCCAGGGCGTCAAGCGCACCGACATGGGCCGCGAGGCGTTCGTCGAGCATGTCTGGGAGTGGAAGGCGCAGTCGGGCGGCTCGATCACCCGCCAGCTCCGGCGCCTCGGCGCGTCCTGCGACTGGGCCAACGAGCGCTTCACCATGGACCCGGGCTTTTCCGCCGCGGTGCTGAAGGTCTTCGTCCAGCTCTATCGCGAGGGGCTGCTCTACCGCGACAAGAGGCTGGTCAACTGGGACCCGAAATTCGGCACCGCCATCTCCGACCTCGAGGTCGAGACGAAGGAGGTGCAGGGCCAGTTCTGGCACCTGCGCTACCCGTTCGAGGACGGCACCGGCGCCATCCATGTCGCCACCACCCGCCCCGAGACGATGCTCGCCGACATGGCGGTGGCGGTCCACCCGTCCGACAAGCGCTACTCGAAGCTGGTCGGAAAGCGAGTCCGGCTGCCGATCACCGGCCGCCTCGTCCCGATCATCATGGACGAGCATGCCGATCCGGAGCTCGGCTCGGGCGCGGTCAAGATCACGCCCGGCCACGATTTCAACGATTTCGAGGTCGGCAAGCGCGCCGGCTTCAAGGCCGCCGGGATGCTCAACATGCTGAGCGCCGACGCGAAGGTCGTTCAGACCGCCGACGGCCTCATTCCCGAAGAGCTGCTCGGCCTCGACCGCTTCGACGCGCGCAAGCGGGTGGTGGCGAGGCTGGAAGCGGAGGGCGCGCTCGAGCGGGTCGAGGACCGCACCATCCAGATCCCCTATGGCGATCGCTCGGGCGTGGCGATCGAGCCGTGGCTCACCGACCAATGGTATGTCGACGCCGCGACCCTCTCGAAGCCCGCCATCGACGCGGTCCGTTCGGGCGACATCAAGGTCGTTCCCAGGACATGGGAGAAGACCTGGTTCAACTGGCTCGAGAACATCCAGCCCTGGTGCGTCTCGCGCCAGCTCTGGTGGGGTCACCAGATCCCGGCCTGGTATGACGAGCAGGGCAACGTCTTCGTCGCCGAGACGGAGGAGGAGGCGCGGCGCGAGGCCGGCAACCGGCCCTTGCGCCGGGATGCCGACGTGCTCGACACATGGTTCTCCTCGGCGCTCTGGCCGTTCGCGACGTTGGGCTGGCCGGAGCAGACCGAGGCGCTGAATCGCCACTACCCCAACGACGTCCTCATCTCCGGCTTCGACATCATCTTCTTCTGGGATGCCCGGATGGCGATGCAGGGCTTCCACTTCATGGGCGAGCGGCCGTGGAAGACGCTCTACCTCCATGGCCTGGTCCGCGACTCCAAGGGCCAGAAGATGTCGAAATCGAAGGGCAACACGGTCGATCCCCTCGGCCTGATCGACCGCTACGGCGCCGATGCCCTGCGCTTCACCCTGGCGGCGATGGAGAGCCAGGGCCGCGACATCAAATTGGACGAGAAGCGGGTCGAGGGGTATCGCAACTTCGCCACCAAGCTCTGGAACGCCGCCCGCTTCTGCCGGGCCAACGGCATCGGCGCGAGCGCGGCGCTGGAGCCGCCGCCGGCCGAGCTGCCGGTCAATTGCTGGATAATCGGCGAAACGGTGAGGACGGTGCAGGCGCTCGATCTCAGCCTCGCCGAGCTGCGCTACGACGAGAGCGCCAACGTCCTCTACCACTTCGTCTGGGATACTTTCTGCGACTGGTATGTGGAGCTGATCAAAGGCCGGATCGACGACGAGACCAAAGCGGTCGCCGGCTGGGTGCTCGACCAGATCCTGGTCATGCTCCACCCGTTCATGCCGTTCATCACCGAGGAATTGTGGAGCGCCAATGAGCGCCCCTGCCCGCTGATCGTGGCGAAATGGCCGATGCCGGACGCACGGGCGCTCGATCCCGAGGCGGGGCCGGAGATCGACTGGCTGATCCGGCTGGTCTCCGGGATACGCGGCGCGCGCGCGGAGCTCGGCGTCCCGCCGGGCGCGAAGCTCGACCTGTCGGTGCGCGATGCTTCGGCGGCGACGGCGGCCCGGCTGGAGCGTCACGCCGGCGCGATCCGGCGCCTGGCCAGGATCGAAAGGATCGCCGCCGGCGAGCCTTCGGGCGGCGCCGCGCAGGTCGTGGTCGACGAAGCGACCTACATATTGCCGCTCGAGGGCGTGATCGACATCGAGGCCGAGCGCTCGCGTCTCCGCAAGGCGGCGGAGGCGGCGGAGAAGGAGCGCGATTCGCTCGCCGGCCGCTTCGCCAATCCGAGCTTCGTCGAGCGGGCCAAGCCCGAGGCGGTGGAGAAGGCGCGCAGCGATCATGCCGAGAAGGCGTCGGATGCGGAGAAGTATCGCGCCGCGCTGGCGCGGCTGGGTTAGCCGATGACGACGCCGACCGCCTGCGCAGCCCCAGCCCCTCTCCCGCTTTTCGCGGGAGAGGAGGGGCCCACCGCGGAGCGGTGGGAGGTGAGGGTCTTGCCGACTCAGTGCTACAGACCCTCACCTCCCAAGCTTCGCTTGGGCCCCTCCTCTCCCGTGAAACACGGGAGAGGGATGTGACTGACGATGCGCCGGCACCCGCTCGGACTGGCCGGCGCGACCTGACGCAGGGCGCCATCGCTCCCACCCTGCTCGCCTTCGCGCTGCCGACCTTGTTCTCGAGCATCCTGCAGTCGCTGAACGGCTCGATCAACGCAATCTGGGTCGGCCGCTTCCTCGGCGAGGACGCGCTCGCGGCCACCTCCAACGCCAATATGGTCATGTTCCTGCTGATGGCCTTCGTCTTCGGCTTCGGGATGGCCTCGACCATCCTCATCGGCCAGGCCTTCGGCCGGCGCGACATCGACGGCGCCCGGCGTGTATTGGGGACCGCGATCGGCGCCTTCCTGCTCGTCGCCGCCGCCATCGCGGTGGCGGGATGGATCTTCTCGCCCGCTCTGCTGAAGCTGCTCGCCACGCCCGCCGGCGCGGCGCCTCTCGCGCTCGCTTATCTGCGCGTGATCTTCGTCGCCATCCCGGGCTCGCTGATGATGATCATGCTGATGATGGCGCTGAGGGGCAGCGGCGACGCCATGACGCCGCTCTGGTTCATGATCCTCATCGTCATGCTCGACAGCGGGCTCAACCCCGTCTTCATCCTCGGCCTCGGGCCGGCGCCGGCGCTCGGCATCGCCGGCTCGGCGACCGCGACGGTGATCGCCAATTACACCGGCCTCGCCGCGATGCTGGTCTACATCTACGTCCGCGACCTGTCCTTGAGGCTGCGCGGGCGCGAGCTGCGCTACCTGCTGCCCGACGGCGCTCTGCTGAAGACGATCGTCCTCAAGGGCCTGCCGATGGGCCTGCAGATGATCGTCATCTCCGCCTCGGCGCTGGCGCTGATCGGCCTCGTCAACCGCGAAGGCGTCGAGACCACCGCCGCCTTCGGAGTGGCGATGCAGCTGTGGACCTATCTGCAGATGCCGGCGATGGCGCTCGGCGCCGCGGTGAGCGCGATGGTCGCCCAGAATATCGGCGCCGGCCGCTGGGACCGGGTGAGCGCGATCACCCGCTCGGGAATCAGCTTCGCGCTGCTGATCACGGCCGGCCTCGTCATCCTCCTCGCGGTCGCCGACCGCCCCGCTCTGGCCCTCTTCCTCGGCGGCCACAGCCCGGCGCTGCCGATCGCCCGCCACATCCAGATCCTCGCCACCTGGAGCTTTCTCCTGTTCGGAGTGACCCTGGTCCTGTTCGGCACGGTGCGGGCGAACGGAGCGGTGATCGGGCCGCTGATCATCCTGTTCGTCGGCCTGGTGCCGATCCGCCTCGGCTTCGCGCTCGGCGCCTATCCGTGGCTCGGCGCCGACGCCTTGTGGCTGAGCTTCCCGGTCAGCTCGTTCGCCAACATGAGCCTGGCCGTCGCCTTCTACCTCCACGGCGGCTGGCGGAAGGCGCGCATGGGTCCGCCGCCCGATCCGGCGGAATGCCTCGAGGAAGCGCAGGCGGATGCCGAGCCGGGCGGCCGGCTCAATCCCTCGGGCTGACCTGTTCGAATCCGGACGAAGTGGACGAAGTGGACGCGGCGGAGCGTTCCCGCCGCCTGCCGGCGTGTCCGGTTCCGGACGAAGTTCTAGAACATAGCACGAACATAAGGCGCCGTCAAGCCCGTTGGCCAAGGGAAGGCTAGGCCGGCACCACCACCTCGATCGCCCGCTCGGCCACCTCCACCGTCACCGGCGTGCGGGCGCCCGCTTCGCCGTCGATCGAGACAAGCTGGCGCGGCCTCGCCTCGAGGACGAAGCGGCGGCCGTGAAACTCCTCGGTGGCGGCGTGGCGCGCGGGCAGCTTGAAGAATTTGGAGAACCAATCCCAGGCGAGCCGCATATTGCTGCGTCCGGTCACCGCCTGGACGACGATCTCGCCGCTGGCGACGTCGGCCGCCTCGACGACTTCGACGCCGCCATGGAAGCCGCCATTGGCGATCCTGACCTCGGTGGCCCAGACGGTCCGCGGCCCGCTTCCGTCGTCGACGGTGAGCCGGAAGGGGCGGAAGCGGACGAGGCACCAGATCGCCCAGATCAGATAGCCGACGCGGCCCAAATGGCGCTTCAACCTGTGCGGCACCCCCTCGGCGATCATCGGCGAGAGGCCCATCGCCGCGCTGTTGGCGAAATAGTCGCCGTCGATCATGCCGAGGTCGATGCGCCGCCGCCGGCCGCTGGCGATGGTCGCGATCGCGCCGTCGAGGTCGAGCGGGATGCCGAGGGTCCGGGCGAAGCTGTTGGCGGTGCCGAGCGGCAGCAGAGCGAAGACGCAGTCGCGGTCGACGAGCTCGTCGACCGCGCAGGAGAGCGAGCCGTCGCCGCCGCCGACGATGACCATCGGAGCGCCCTCCCGGACGGCTTCGCGGACCTTCGGCACCAGCTTGCGCGGATCGCGGATCGCATAGGAGGCGACGAGCTCGATGCCGGCGGCGCGCAGCTTCTCAACGGCGTCGCGAAACAGCGCCCGTCCGCGCCGCGAATGGGCGTTGACGACGAGCACGGCCTGTTTGGGGACGGGACGCGGGGACACGGTGGGGGCAACGCCCCGAAGGGGCGGGAGGGTCCGCGGTCTTGCCTCCCCAGCGCCACAGGCGATGGGGAGGGGGACCAGGCGAAGCCTGGTGGAGGGGGGACCTGGCGCAAGCCAGTGCCATGTCACCCCTCCACCACCCTTCGGGTGGTTCCCCTCCCCATGCTGCGCATGGGGAGGCAAAGCTAAAGCGTCGTGTCGGCCAGGTTGGACTTGTATTTGGTGTTGGTCTGGCGGTCGGTGATCTCGATATAGACGTAGCTGGGCGGGATCGTGCCGTCCTCCGTCGCGAACCAGATCTGGCCGAGGTCGCTGGGGCTGCCGAGCGCGCAGAAGCCGTAGAGCCGCTTGCCCCGCGAATCGAAGAAATCGACCCAGGAGCGCGACGACTTGGTGTTCGAGCCGCAGGGCGGAAGCGCCGGCGCGGCGGCGAACATGGCTGCCGGATACTGGTCCTTGTTCAAAACGTCGTAGCGGTGACGGACCCAGTTCTTCCCGCCCGCGGAATAATATTCGGCCCCGGTCATGTAGAGAATGGGATTGGGCGGCGCTGCCTTCGCCGGTCCGGTCCCCGCCGCCATGGCCATGGCGACGGTCGCCACACGGATTGCGAGCGCTTTGGTGAACTTCATCGAATGCCCCCTTTCATCCCAAGAGTGAGCCCGGAAGTCGTATCCACATATGTTAGATGCCATCGTTCCGGAGTCGATACAAGAAGTCCGAGTCGCGCTTTGCAGTCGTGCCGAAGGGGCGTTACAGCCGCCCTCATGAGCAACCCCGCCTTCCCGGCCCTCCGGCTCCGCCGCACTCGAGCGTCGGCCTGGAGCCGGGCCTTGTTCGCCGAGACCTTGCTGACTCCGGCCGACCTCATCTGGCCGCTGTTCATCGCCGAAGGGCAGGGGGCGGAGGAGCCGGTCGCCAGCCTGCCGGGCGTGTCGCGCTGGTCGGTCGACCTTCTGGGGGCGAAGGCGCGCGAGGCCCGCGAGCTCGGCATTCCCTGCATCGCCTTGTTCCCCAACACCCCCCGCGAGCTTCGCACCGAGGACGCGCGCGAGGCGCTCAACCGCGACAACCTCATCTGCCGAGCGGTCCGGGCGGTGAAGGAAGCGGCACCGGAAGTCGGAGTGCTGACCGACGTCGCGCTCGATCCCTATCCCGCGCACGGCCATGACGGCCTCGTCGACGAGGCCGGCTACGTGCTCAACGACGCGACCAGCGAGGTCCTGGTCGGGCAGGCGCTGGTCCAGGCCGCCGCGGGCGCGGACATCGTCGCCCCGTCCGACATGATGGATGGCCGGGTCGGCGCGATCCGGTCCGCGCTGGAGCGCGAGGGCCATGTCAACGTCCAGATCATGGCTTATGCCGCTAAATATGCGAGCGCGTTCTACGGCCCGTTCCGCGACGCGGTCGGCTCGCGCGGGCTGCTGAAGGGCGACAAGAAGAGCTACCAGATGGATCCGGCCAATGCCGAAGAGGCTCTGCGCGAGGTCGCGATCGACCTCGCCGAGGGCGCCGACAGCGTCATGGTCAAGCCGGGCCTCCCCTATCTCGACATCGTCCGGCGGGTGAAGGAGCGCTTCGAGGTGCCGGTCTTCGCCTATCAGGTGTCGGGCGAATATGC
>JAXDPG010000129.1:0-5112 GCA_034668485.1 Sphingomonadales bacterium | reverse complement strand
GCTGGGCATCGGTCCTCCGATCGACATTGAACAGGGCCGCTATGTCGACGGGGAGGTGGGCGCCCGCCTCGACTTCGGCCGCTTTGGCCTTTCGCTGGACATCACCAACGTGGCGGACGTCCGCGGCAACCGCTTCTCGTTCGGCAACCCCTTCGCCGTGGCCGACCGCACCCAGGTGACCCCGTTGCGTCCACGGGCGGCGAGGATTGGGATCGACGCCGCCTTCTAGGCCGACGTGCGGGATTCGTTTCTCCGCGGCGTCTACTCTTCATGCTGATCGAAACGATCTCCGCGGCGCGGCACGTCACAGAGGATGTCGCCGAGGTCGGGCGATGGCCGGGCCTGGCGGACGCGGCGGCGCCATCGGAGTGGCGCAGGACGGGAAGCGTGGACGACTGGCCCGCATTCGGCCGACTGCTCGTGTGGGCGACGCGCAACAATCACCCGCGCCGGCCGCGCCGGCTTCGTCGCGAGGGCAGCAATGGGCTTTGAAGCGGCGCGAAGCCAGGCCAACTCGATCCGGCCCGTTGTGCACATCGGCTACCACAAGACGGCCACCAAGTGGTTCCAGAAGCAATTCTATCCGCGGGTTGAGAACGCCGAGCTCGTCCCGCGTGAAACCGTGCGCGAAGCCTTTCTGGAGCCGACCGCCTTGCATTTCGATCCCGACCGAGCCAGGGCGATGCTCAACGGCGCCGGGCCAGGTCCGATCCTGTGCGAGGAGGGGCTCAGCGGCTATTTACACAATGGCGGCCTCGCCGGCTGCCTTTCCAAGGACGTGGCCTATCGGATCCGGGGGGTCTTTCCGGAGGCTCGGATCGTCATCTTCATCAAGTCGCAGCCGGCGGTGGTCGCCGGCAGCTACGAGCAATATGTCCGAGGTGGGGGACATTCTCGCCGCGGCGCTACCTGTTCCCGAAAGCCTATCTGCGCGGCGCTCGGCGGGAGATCGCCAAGGCGCCGTGCTTCACCTTCGATCATTTCGAGTACGGCCCGCTTATCGAGCATTATCGGGGGCTGTTCGGACGGGAAAACGTCCACATCTTCGCCTACGAAGCCTTCCGCGACGATCCCGCCGCGTTCCTCGAATCCTATTGCGGCTTGCTGGGCCTCGACATCGATCTCAACGCGGTGCCGATGCGGCCAATAAACCGGTCCTACGGCCTCGCCGTGCTCAGGCTGGTTCGCATCCTCAACCACCTCACCTACAGGACGGTCCAGGACAAGCACTATTTCCTCCATATCCCTTATTGGTACGGCCTCGTCAGAGCTCTCGGGGAAGCGCTCAACATGCTGCCGGGGATCGGGAGGGCGCCGTCACCATCGTATCTGCTGGGGCCGGAGGTCAGCGGCTGGGTGGAACAGCGTTATTGGGGGAGCAACCGGGAGCTTATGGCCGGCACCGGGCTTCCCCTCGCGGACTACGGCTACCCGCTCCACCCGCCGAAGGCCGAGTTGCCCGAGCCCAGGCCCCATCCCGCGCTCGCCTGGCTGTGGAATTGAAGCATTACGAGACACAGGGGAAATTTGGGAAGGAAGACAATGAGGCATTCGCTTATCGCCGCGGTCGCGGCAGCCGCTCTCGCCGCGTCGCCTGTGCTCGCGAAATCTCCGACGGCACGTATCACGATGGCGGCGGCAAGGGCCAAGGCGCTCACCGTGGTGCCGCACGGCCGGATCAAGTCGGCCGAGCTGGAACGGGAGCACGGGCGCCTGATCTACAGCTTCGACATCGCCGTTCCGGGACGAACCGGGATCGAGGAAGTTCAGATCAACGCCCTCGACGGGAGCCTCGTCTCGGTTCAGCACGAAACCCCCGCGAAGGAGCGCCAAGAGGCCCGCGACGAAGCGCGGCCGCACACCAAATGACTCATTCCAGGCTGAACAAGGCGTTCGGCAGGGAGTTCATCCTCATCGGGGCTGTCCGATAAACGCTTCGAGCGCTTCGTAAGCCTCGTCGTCGGTGGTCTGGACCGGCGGGTGCTTGCAGAAATAGGCGGCGGCGGGATGGAGGGGGCCGGAGAGGCCGCGGTCCTTGGCGATCTTGGCGCAGCGGATCATGTCGATCGCGACTCCGGCCGAATTGGGGCTGTCCTCGACCGACAGGCGCATCTCGAGGTTCATCGGCACCCCGCCGAACATCGAGCCTTCCATCCTCAGGAAGCAGACCTTGTTGTCGTTCTGCCAGGCGACATAGTCCGAGGGCCCGACATGGATGTTGTCGTCGTCGATCCGCCGTTCGGCGACCGACTGCACCGCTTCCGTCTTGGAGATCTTCTTCGAGGCGAGGCGCTTCCTGTTCGACATGTTGAGGAAGTCGGTATTGCCGCCGGTGTTGAGCTGGTAGGTCCGCTCCAGCCGGACGCCGCGCTTCTTGAACAGGTCGGTCAGCACCCGGTGGACGATGGTCGCTCCCAGCTGCGCCTTGATGTCGTCGCCGATGATCGGCACGCCCGCCTTGCGGAAGCGCTCGGCCCAGGCGGCGTCGGAGGCGATGAAGACGGGGATGTTGTTGACGAAGGCGACTCCGGCCTCGAGCGCGCATTCGGCGTAGAATTCGGTCGCCTCCTGGCTGCCCACGGGCAGATAATTGAGGAGGACGTCCGTTTCGGTTTCCTTCAGCCGCCGGATCACGTCGGCTTTCCCCGGCTGCGGGAGGTCGGCCGGGAGGAAGGTGCGGTCGTCCGGCCAGTCGGCCATATGCTCGGAATAACCGTCCAGGAGCCGCCCCATCTCGACCGTGACCCGGCTCTGCGGCACATGATCGCAGAACACCGCCGTGCAATTGGGCTTCTCGAAGATCGCTCCGGCGACGTCCTTGCCGACCTTGCGGCGGTCGATGTCCCAGGCGGCGACGATCTTGATGTCCTTGGGCCGGTAGCCGCCCAGGTCCCAGTGCATCAGCCCGATCTGGTCGTTGGCGCCGCCATTTTGATAATGCGCGAGTCCCTGCACGAGCGAGCTCGCGCAATTGCCGACGCCGACGATGGCGATGTTGATCCCATGAGGGTCGGACAGGGCCATCAGTCCGCAAGTCCGTCAAGAATTGTGCGTGCAAGAAGGGGCCGGCCCGGCGTCCGGTTGTCGGCGACTTCTCGTATCCCAATGGCTTCGATCATGTTTTCCCTCATTGCAGATAATTCTAATAAGACGCCGCGGGAGCGCATTTCCCGCACGCGCCATCCTCAGCTTGCATGGCTGGCACGGTCGGGTGCCGGCTCGATTTGGCGGCGGCGCTGAAGCGTGCGGGCGACGAGCGAGCAGAGCACCGCCCATGCCGCTCCCACCGTCCATCCGGCGATCACGTCGCTGGGCCAGTGGACTCCGAGATAGACTCGCGAGCATCCGATAACCAGGGTCAGCCCGATCGCGGCGCTCATCAGGTAGATCCGGACCGCGCGATCCTTCTCGGCGCGAGCGAGCAACGCTCCGATGGTGAGGAAGGTGACCGCCGAGTTCATCGCGTGCCCGCTTGGAAAGCTGGCGGAATCGACGCTGACGAGATGGGCGACGAGCTCCGGCCGGGGGCGCGCGAAGACCAGCTTCAACAGGGTGCTGACCGTCGCTCCGCCGGCGATGGCGGCCACCAGGAACGCCGCCGTCGCCCGCTTGCGCGCCGCGAAGAGATAGCCGGCGGCGAGCAGGGTGATGAGAGTGAGGACGGTAACCCCGCCGAGCGCCGTGATGTCGATCATCGCCTTGAGGAGCCAGGCGGGGCCCGCCGGGACGGCGGGATCGGTCGGGCTGCGCAGGCCTTCCAGCAGCCATTTGTCGAGCGCCAGAGTATCCCCTTCGGCGATTTCCGACGCCAGTCTTGCGAAACCGGAGGCGGCGAGCGCGATCAGCAGGAACGCCGCCAGGATCCGGCTTTCGACGCGATGCCGTCCGACAAGGTGAAAAGCTTTCCGCATGCACTCTCCTCAACTGACGGTCACAAAGCCGGACGGGGCGAAATGGGTCCGGCGGCCAGACCGCCCTGTCGACAGAATTTCACCGCAGCAGGGCCTTGCCAATGAGGGTCTCGGTTCGGTCGTCGGATATCGTCGAGGTCATCCGGCTCGTGAGCGGTCGCCCGGATGCTGGCCCGCTCGCTGGGGGAGCAGCAGGATCAGGAGAACGATCGCTGCCGCAAGCACGGCCGAGGCGACGGGCCGGCTGAGATCGAGGCCGCCCTTGGCCACCGGCTTGTCGAGGAAATCGCCGACGGTGGCGCCGAGCGGCCGGGTGAGGATGAAGGCCGCCCAGAACAGGAAGACGCGCGAGGCGCGAGTCCAGAAATAGAAAGCGGCAAGTATCGCCAGGAGCGTTCCGAAGACGGCCGCTCCGCCCAGATAGCCGAGACCGTTCGTGTCCGCCGTCCAGTCGCCGAGCGCCGTCCCGAGGGTCTGGGAAAAGGTGATCGTGATCCAGTAGAAGCTCTCGGCACGTCGGGTGCGGATCGTGTTCACGTCGATCGATCCCAGAGCCAGCCGCCACACCGCGAGGGAAGCAAGAACGCAGCCGAGCAGCAAGGCCGAGCCGCCGGCATAGCCGATGCCGATCGACCGGGTGGCATAGTCGGCCATGGTCGTGCCCGCCGTCGTCGAGGCGATGATGGTGGCCCAGTAGAGAAAGGGGTGGAAGCGGCGGGAGGCAATCTGCCACGCGGCGAGCGCGACCAGCAGCGCAAGGAAGATGCCGGTGCCGATCAGGTAACCATTCCAGGGGGACTGGGCGGCCCCCGGCGTGGTCTCGCCGAGCCACGTCATCGACACGCTGTCGCCGCCGGTCTCGCCCAACGTGGTCGCCAGGATCTTGATGATCCAGAAGCCCAGCGTGATCGCCGGAACCTTGCTGAGCAGCTGGCGGTCCTCTTGGTTCATATCCTGCCTTCCTCGTGGCGAAGGTTTGGCCATTCGACCGCGGACCTTGGAGCACGCCCCACTTGCGCGACGACGGCGCGGCCTATCTGCAGGACGAGCCTGCTGCGCAGGACATGCCAAAGCGGCGACCGTAAGCCATCGGCGGGAGTCGACGCCGCGCGCAGCGGGCGCAGCACCGAGTCGCGAAAGGTGTCGATAAGGCCGGGTTCCTCCACCACGGCCAGGAATTCCTCCATCGAATAATAGCTTG
>JAXDPG010000128.1:0-6031 GCA_034668485.1 Sphingomonadales bacterium | reverse complement strand
GGCCTGCCGGCGCTCGCCGACGACAGCGGCC
This sequence comes from Sphingomonadales bacterium, assembly GCA_034668485.1. GTDB lineage: Bacteria > Pseudomonadota > Alphaproteobacteria > Sphingomonadales > Sphingomonadaceae > Allosphingosinicella. The sequence goes on along the minus strand of JAXDPG010000128.1, from coordinate 6,000 downwards.
TGTGCGTCGACGCGCTCGACGGGCGGCCCGGCATCTTCTCGGCCCGCTGGGCGCTGGCCGCCGATCCGCGGGTCGCGCCCGCCAACGGCCCGGGCGAGGTCGAGGGGCCGCGCGATTTCGACCTCGCGATGCGCCGCGTGTGGGAGGCGCTGGAAGCGCTGGGGCCGGAGGCGAGCCGCAACGCCCATTTCGTCTGCGCTCTCGCCATCTGCTGGCCGGACGGGCGCAGCGAATGGTTCGAGGGGCGGGTCGAGGGGACCTTGGTGTGGCCGCCGCGCGGCAATCGCGGCTTCGGCTACGACCCGATGTTCGTCCCCGCCGGCCGCGACCTCACCTTCGGCGAGATCGACCCGGCCGAGAAGCACCGAATCAGCCACCGCGCCGACGCGTTCCGGAAGCTGGTGGCGGCCTTGCTGTGAACGCGCCCGCCGTCATTGCGAGGAGCGCAGCGACGAAGCAATCCAGCCCGGCGCCCGACTCCGAAACTGGATTGCTTCGCTGCGCTCGCAATGACGGTTTGGCGCTCTACATCCATTGGCCCTTCTGCGTTTCCAAATGCCCCTATTGCGACTTCAACAGTCATGTCCGCGAAAGCATCGACCAGGCGGCGTGGCGCGAGGCGCTGCTGAGGGACCTCGCCTGGGAAGCGGAAGCCCTTCCCCGCCCGCCCCTCACGTCCATCTTCTTCGGCGGCGGCACGCCGTCGCTGATGGAGCCGGCGACGGTCGCGGCGCTGATCGAGGCCGCGGGGCGGCACTGGGGCCTCGCCGCCGACGTCGAGATCACGCTCGAAGCGAACCCGTCCTCGGTCGAGGCGGCGCGGTTCGCCGACCTCGCCGCCGCCGGCGTCAATCGAGTGTCGCTCGGCCTCCAGTCGCTCGACGACGCGGCGCTGCGCTTCCTCGGCCGCGCCCATGACGCGAGCGAGGGCCTGTCGGCTCTGGCGACCGCGCAACGATGCTTCGGCCGAGTCAATTTCGACCTGATCTACGCGCTGCCCGGGCAAAGCGAGGCCGCCTGGGCGGCGGAGCTCGAACGGGCGCTCGGCTTCGGCACCGGCCATCTCTCGCTCTACCAGCTGACGATCGAGCCCGGCACGCGCTTCGCGGCGATGGCGGCGCGGGGCGAGTTGGCGGCGCGGGATCCTGACGAGGCCGCCGCCCTCTACGAGCTGACCGAGGCCCTGACCGCGGCGGCCGGGCTTCCCGCCTACGAGATCTCCAATCACGCGCGTCCCGGCGAGGAGAGCCGCCACAATCTCGCTTACTGGCGCTACCGGCCCTATCTCGGGATCGGCCCCGGCGCGCACGGCCGGCGGGGCGGCGCCGCGACGCAGCGGCACCGCAAGCCCGAGAACTGGCTCGCGGCCATCGCCCGCAATGGCCACGGCCTCGTCGAGGAAACCCCGCTCAGCGACTCCGAACGGGCCGCCGAAGCGCTGCTGATGGGCCTCAGGCTCAGCGAGGGGGCTCAGCTCGAAGCGGTTCGGCCGGCGCTCGATATGGCGGCCGTCGAGCGGCTCGAGGCGCTCGGACTGCTGATACGAACCGGCAGTCGGCTGATCGTGCCGCCGAAGGGCCGCTTGCTGCTTGACGCGATCCTCGCGGAGATCGCCCTATAAGCCCCTCTCCCGTTCTTCACGGGAGAGGGAAATTAGTCGAAGCTTCTCGGCGCCGGCGAGACGACGATGGTGCCGGCGGCGGTCACTTCGCGCACTTCGAGCGAGCGCTCGGCGATGCCGTTCGAAGTGAAGCGGAACGGCCCGTCGACTCCGGCGAAGCCGACCGGATCGCGCAGCTCGCGCTCGGGGAAGGGCCGCCCGAGGCGCCAGTTCTTGGCGATCCTGACGGTGAGCAGAACCGAATCGTAGCCGAGGCTGGCCAGCCGGTAGGGATTGGCGCCGTAGCGGGCGCGGTAGCGGCTGCGCAGCTGGTTGAACATGTTGTCGGCGACGCTCGCATACCAGGCGCCGCGCAGCGCGGGGGTTCGGCCAAGGCCGGTCTCGGTCGCCCACAGCTCCGTTCCGAGAAGGCGCATTCCGGAGGAGGCGCCGGTCTTGAGCAGCGGCGCGGCGGCGGCTGCGGCGCGGCCGCCGTCGGCGATCAGCACGGCATCGTAGCTGCCGAGCGCATGGAGCTTGCCGATCGCGGTGCGGAGCGTGCCCGGTCCGGCCGCGTAGCTCTGCATGGCGACGAGGCTGCCGTCGGCGTGGCCGACCGAATCGATCATCGCCTGGGCGGCGCGGCGACCGTAAATCCCCTCCGGAGTCACCGCTCCGAACCTTTCCAGCCCCTGCGCGCGGGCATGGCGGACGACCCGAGCGATCGACTCGGCGGGCGTGAAGCCCATCAGATAGACTCCTCCCCCGGCGATGCTGGTGTCGTTGGAGAAGCTGATCACGGGCACACCGGCACGGCGAGCGACCGGGGCGACCGCGCGGACGTCGTCCGCGAGGAGCGGGCCGAGGAAGAGGCCGTTGCCGTCGGCCAGCGCCTGGCTGGCCGCCGCCGCCGCGCCGCCTCGGGCGGTGTCGTAGACGGTGATCCGGATGCGCTCGCCGCCGGCGTCGAGCAGAGCGAGGTTCGCGGCGTTGGCGATCGACTGGCCCACCCCGGCATTCGCTCCCGAGGTCGGCACCAGCACCGCGACGCGGTTGCGGGTCTCGTCGGGCGGGAGCCGGGGGCCCGGCGCTTCCTCCGGCGCCGGCCGCGCTTCGGGCCGCTCCGGCTCCGGCGGGGCTTCCGGCCGGGGCTTGGGCACAAGCTGGCAGCCGCCGAGCGCCAAAGCGAGAGCGGCGGCGGCGAGGCCCAGAAAATAGCGCCGCGCTTGCGGCCCGGGGGATTGCTCTGCCATGACCCTGTTCCTCATGAACGCGCTGCCCGCCGGCCTCTATATCGTCGCGACCCCTATCGGCAATCTTTCCGATCTGTCGCCGCGGGCCGCCGACGTGCTGGCGCGGGCCGATCTGATCGCCGTCGAGGACAGCCGGGTCACCGCCAAGCTCCTCCGCCACATCGGCGTCAAGCGGCCGATGCTCCCCTATCACGACCACAATGCCGAGCGGGTGCGGCCGCTTCTGCTGGCGAGGATGCGCGAGGGCGCCGTCGCCCTGGTCTCCGATGCCGGCACGCCGCTCATCTCCGACCCGGGCTACAAGCTGGTGCGGGACGCGCGCTCGGCGGGGATCGCGGTGACGACGATCCCCGGCCCGTCGGCGGCGGTGGCGGCGCTGACGCTGGCGGGCCTGCCGACCGACCGCTTCCTCTTCCTCGGCTTCCTTCCCGCCAAGGCCGGCGCCAGGGCGACGGCCATCGCCGAGGTGGCGGCGGTGAGGGCCACGCTCGTCCTCTACGAGAGCGGGCCCCGACTCGCCGCCACCCTCGCAACCCTGCTCGAAACGCTCGGCGACCGGGACGCGGCGGTGGTGCGCGAGATCAGCAAGAGGTTCGAGGAGACGGTGACGGGCCGCCTCGCGGAGCTCGCCGCGCGCTACGCCGAAGCGGCGCCCAAAGGCGAGATCGTCGTCGTCGTCGCGCCGCCCGGCGAAGCCGAGGCGGCGGGCGAGGAGGAAGTGGATGAAGCGCTCAGGGAGGCGATGGGCCGCCTGTCCCCCTCCCGCGCCGCCGCCGATGTGGCCGAGCGGCTCGGAGTCCCCCGGCGCCGGGCCTATGAGCGGGCGCTCGCGCTCAAATGACCCGGCAGCGCGCCGAGCGCGGCGGCCGGCGGGCCGAGCGGCTCGCGGCCTTCTGGCTCCAGCTCAAGGGCTGGAAGATCCTCGGCCGAAGGGTGCGGACGGCGGTCGGGGAGGTCGACCTGGTCGCCCGGCGCGGCCGCATCGTCGCCTTCGTCGAGGTCAAGGCGCGGGCGACCGCGGAAGAGGCCGGATGGGCGCTCGACGAATGGCGGCTGCGGCGGGTCGCCGCGGCGGCCGAGGCGCTCGCATCGCGTTATGCCCGGCAAGGCGACGACATCCGCCTCGACGCGATCTACATCGTCCCGCGCCGGCTGCCGCGGCACCTGGCGAACATCTGGCATGGATGACAGCGCCTCTCGCCCCAGCTAAGCGCGCCCGATGAGCCTGCGCGTCGCCGTCCAGATGGACCCCCTCGAAGGGATCAACATCGAGGGGGATTCGACCTTCGCGATCATGCTCGGCGCGCAGCGGCGCGGCCATGTCTTGTATTATTACCGGGCCGAGGACCTCACCTACGGGGAGGGCCGCCTCTGGACGATGGCGCAGCCGGTGACCGTGCAGCCGGTGAAGGGCGACCATTACGCGCTCGGCGAGCACGTCCTCCTCGACCTCGGCCGCGACACCGACGTCGTGCTGATGCGCCAGGACCCGCCGTTCGACCTCGGCTACATCACCGCGACCCACCTGCTCGAGCGAATCCAGGGGGAGACCCTGGTCGTCAACGACCCCGCCTCGGTCCGCGATGCGCCGGAGAAGATCTGGGTGCTCGACTTCGAGCGCTACATGCCGCCGACCCTCCTCACCCGATCCCTCGGCGCGGCCCGCCACTTCCTCGAACGGCACGGCGAGATCGTCGTCAAGCCGCTCCACGGCAATGCCGGCAAGGCGGTGTTCAAGGTCGGCCGCGACGGCGCCAACCTCGCCTCGCTGATCGAGATGTTCAATACCGCCTATCGCGAGCCCCACGTCGTCCAGGCCTTCGTTCCGGAGATCGCCGAGGGCGACAAGAGGATCGTCCTCGTCGACGGCGAAGTGGCCGGCGCGATCAACCGGATCCCCGGAGCGGGCGAGATCCGCTCGAACCTCGCCGTGGGCGGCTCGGCGGCGAAGACCGAGCTGACGCAGACGGAGCTCGAGATCTGCGCGGCGCTCGGTCCGGAGCTCAAGGCGCGCGGGCTCCTGTTCGTCGGCATCGACGTGATCGGCGGCAAGTGGCTGACCGAGATCAACGTCACCTCGCCGACCGGGATCGTCGCCATCGACCGGTTCAACGGCACCGACACGCCCGGCCTCATCTGGGATGCCATCGAGGCGAAGCTTCGCTGAGCCATGGGCGACTGGACGATCAGCCTGATCGAGCAGACCGGCTATGTCGGCATCTTCCTGCTGATGTTCCTGGAGACGGTCTTCCCGCCGATCCCGTCGGAGGTGATCATGCCGATCGCCGGCGTGCAGGCCGCGCAGGGCCAGCTCAGCCTGTGGGCGGTGATCGCCAGCGGCACCGCCGGGGCGATGCTCGGCAACCTGTTCTGGTATGCGCTCGCCCGGGTGGTCGGCCTGAAGCGCTTCCGGCCGTTCATCGAGAAGCACGGCCGCTGGCTGACCATGGATTGGGACGATGTCGAGAAAGCGGAACGATTGTTCGGCCGCTTCGGCGCGAGCATCGTCTCGCTCGGCCGGCTGCTGCCGACGATCCGCTCGGTCATCTCGATTCCCGCCGGCCTTCTCAACATGCGGCTGAGGAGCTTCATGATCTGGTCGACTTTGGGCACCGCCGCCTGGACGGCGGTGCTGGCGACCGCCGGCTGGGGTCTCGGCAAGGCCTTCCACGACGTCGAGAAGGTGCTTGGGCCGCTGTCGACCGCGGTGATCGCGCTCATCGCCGCCGCCTATCTCTGGCGCCAGCTCACCTGGCGAAGAAGGCACCCTTAGCCCCCCTCATCCCGGCGGCGGCAGGCCTTCTTCACGCGCAGCAAATTCAGCACGTCAACGCTCGGTGCCTGGCACCGTCCACGCGCATGTCGGCCGCCGCCCGAGCAACAAATTCAAACACTTAGAATTCGGTGCCTGGCACCAATTGCGGCCGTGCGCGATTTGTATCGCCAGCAATTCCAATGACTTGGCGCTTGGTGCCTGGCACCGAATTCATCGGTCGACGGGCATCATCGCCCTGATCGTCGTCGCCTACGCCTGGCGCCAACCGACCTGGCACCGGCGGCACCCCTGACCGTCATCCGGCTTTCGCCGGGATGACGGTCAGGCGCGGGGGTGGGCGTGGCGGTAGACGTCGAGGAGGTGGGCGGCGT
>JAXDPG010000127.1:0-13021 GCA_034668485.1 Sphingomonadales bacterium | reverse complement strand
GCCGTCCCGGTGCGGCGGGCGGCCTCGCGAACCGCGGCGACCAACGCTTCGTTGCGCCATGGCTTGAGCAGGAAATCACTGGCGCCGCGCTTCAGGCTTTCGACGGCCAGCGAGACGGCACCGTAGGCGGTCATCAAGACGACGGCGAGCGTCGGGTCGGCCGCTTTGATCATGTCGAGGGCCTCGATGCCGTCGCGCCCCGACCGCTCCCCGGCCGCGAAGTTCATGTCGAGCAGCGCGCAATCGTAGCGGGCGGCGGCCATCAGCGCCGGCACCTCCTCCGGCGACTCGGCGCTCTCCACCCGGTCGACCCAAGGTTCGAGCGCGAGCGCCACCGCCTGATGCACCTCGGGCTTGTCGTCGATCACCAAAATGGCGGTCAGGCGTTCCACGACGCGAGCGTAACGGGCGAAAGGCGCCTGCTCAATATGTCCGGATACGGACGCTTCGCGTGGGCTGCTTGAGTTGACCAAGAGCTATCATCTTGGAAGCATTCGTTTTTTCTGCAGCGCGACTCGGTGTAGACTCGCGTCATGAGTCAGTTCCTCAAGGCCAGCTCCCTTTCGAGAGCCTATCGCAGCGGCGAGGTCGAGACGCAGGCGCTCGATGCCGTCTCCTTCGAGGTCGCGGCCGGCGAGTTCGTCGCGCTCATGGGTCCGTCAGGTTGCGGCAAATCCACGCTGCTCAACATCCTGGGCTTCCTCGATGCGCCGGACGCAGGTTCGTACCGGCTGCGGGATGAGGAGGTGGCAACGCTCTCCGAGGCTCGGCTGACCCGGCTCCGGCGCGCCCATGTCGGCTTCGTTTTTCAGAGCTTCAACCTGATCGAGGAGCTCAACGTCGCCGAGAATGTGGAGGTGGCCCTGCTCTACCGAAGCGGGGATGCGCGGCGGCGGCGGGTCGAGGCGGTGCTCGAGCAGGTCGGGCTCGCGCATCGCGCACGACACCGGCCGCGGCAGCTGTCGGGCGGCCAGCAGCAGCGCGTGGCCATCGCCCGAGCGATCGCGCCGGAGCCGGACCTCATCCTGGCCGACGAGCCGACCGGCAATCTGGACAGCGCCAACGGCGCTGCGGTGATGGACCTTCTCAAGAGCGCAGCGGCGGGAGGCACGACCGTGATCATGGTCACCCACTCGGCTCTCCACGCCGCCGCAGCGGACCGGACGATCCGGATGCTCGACGGGCGGATCGTCGAGGAAACGCGCCTGTGACCCGGCTGCTGCGCCATTGGCTGGTCGCCTGGGCCCGCAACCTCGCCGCCAACCGGCTCCTTTCCGCCATCAGCATCGTGGGTCTCGTCATCGGCATCGCCGGAGCGATCCTGATGGCGCTCGTGGCGCGGGTGCCGCTCACCTACAACCATGTCGTGCCCGGACATGAGCGGACCTACATTGCCGTGTCGATCGTGCGCAGCCCGCAAATGGCGCCGGACTACCAACAGGCGAGCCCGGGCCGCGCCGCGGCGCTGATCGAGGCGAACGTCCCGGAGGTGGAAGCAGTCGCGCGGCTCATGGAGGCCGAAGTAGAACTGCGCCGCGGCGGCACCGCGCAAAGGGAGAAGATCTATTGGGCGGACCCCGACTATTTCGACCTGGTCCGCCTCCCGGTACTGAGCGGCGACCTCGCCTCCGCGCTGCGCAGCGGCCATGGCCTCGTCATGACGGAAGCGATGGCGCGCAAGCATTTCGGTCGCGCCGACGCATTGGGGGAGACCATCGAGGTCGCCGGGCAGCCGATGGTCCTGCGCGCGGTCATCGCGGACCTGCCGGCCGGCGGCACCGACCTCGCTTCGGGCATCTTCGCCTCCGGGCTTGCCACGCCTTCCGGCCTTTCCCTGATGAAGGCGGATCCACCGGGGGCCTTTTCCATTAGCGTTCGGACTTACCTGCGGCTGCGTACGGGCGCCTCGGCCCAAAAGACGGGAGACGCGATCCAGGCCGCGGTCGCCGGGCTGGTGCCGCCGCCCGTGCGCAATGCCTATCGGCTCGAGCCCGTCCGGATCGACCGGCTCGCCCTGCACGAGGGCTTCCATCCCGGCGCTCGCGAGCGGCTGGTGATCGGCAGCCTGGTCGCGGCTCTCGTCCTGCTGATCGCGACCGCCAACTTCGTGAATTTGAGCGTCGCGCTGGCGGGGCGGCGGCGGCGCGAGATAGGCGTGCGCAAGGCGAACGGCGCCGGCCGCGGTCACATTGCCGGCCAATTCCTCGCCGAGGCGGTGCTGACGGTGCTCGTCGCGACCTTTCTCGCGCTCGCCGCGGCGGAATGGCTGCTTCCGGCGGTCAACGACTTTCTGGAGACCGAGGCGCGGCTCGACTATGCCGCCGACCCGGCCCTGCCCGTCTGGCTGCTGTCCGGCGCCGCGCTGCTCGGCCTCGCGGCCGGCGCCTACCCGGCCTTCCTGCTCTCCTCCCTGCCGCCTGTGGCGACGCTTCGGGACAGCGGCGCCGCGACGGCGGGCGGCGGACTGGTTCGGAGCGCGCTCGTCACCGCCCAGTTCGCGATCCTCATCGGGTTGATCGTCGCCACGTCCGTGGTGCACCAGCAGCACGTCTTCGCGATGCGCGAAGCGCTTCGGATGGACATCGACCAGGTGCTGACCGTCACGGCCAAATGCCCGCCCGCTTTCGTCACCGAGACGGCAAAGCTGCCGGGCGTGCGCGCCGTCTCGTGCAGCAGCGAGGCGCTGCTCAGCGGGGATACCTTTGCGTTCATCGACTGGAGGGGCGGCCAGGTGTCGGCGGACATCGTCTCAGCTTTGCCATCGATTTTCGCACTTTACGGCGTGCGACCGCTGGCGGGGACGCTTGCGACTCTCCCTCCCAGGGGAGAGGAAGCGGTATCGCGGGTGGTGATAAACGAGGCAGCGGTGCGTGCCTTCGGCTTTGCCTCGTCTTCCGCCGCCATCGGGCAAGCGCTGCCGATGTCGCCGGGTCCGGGTGAAGCAATACACGCGCAGGTGGTGGCGGTCGTTCCGGATTTCGCTTTTCATTCCGTCGAAACGCCGATCGAGCCTACCCTCTATCTGCCGCAGCGGCCCGAGGCCTGGGACGCGGGGCTGGTCTCGATGAAGCTGGCCGGCCGCGACGTACCGGAGACGCTCCAGCGGATCGATAGGCTGTGGCGCGCAACCGGCAATGAGGGGCCGATCCAGCGTGCCTTCGTCAGCGAGCATATCGAGCAGCTGTACCGTAGCCTAGAGCGCAACGCGCAGCTCTTCGCCGTCTTCTCCGGCCTCGCCATATTCCTTGCCTGCCTCGGCCTTGTCGGCCTCTCCCTCTCGGCGGCGCAGCGGCGGACCAAGGAGATCGGGATCCGCAAGGCGCTGGGCGCGAGCACGCGCCAGATCCTCGCCCTGCTCCTGTGGCAGCTCAGCCGGCCGGTGCTGCTCGCCAACCTCATTGCCTGGCCGGTTGCCTGGTGGCTGATGCGGCGCTGGCTGAACGGCTTTGCCGAGCGTATCCCGCTGCAGCCCTGGCTATTCCCGGCGGCCGGGCTGATCGCCCTCGCTCTCGCGCTTCTGAGCGTGGGTTCGCTCGCCTACCTCGTCGCGCGGCAGAAGCCCGTACATGCGCTACGCTACGAATGACAGGCGCGGATCTCCCCGAGCCCGTTCTTCACCGGGCGCCACCCGACGCGCGAAGGGCTGCCCATGGCCGATATAGGCCTGAAGTCATTCGAACGGCGCCCAGCAATAGCGGCCGCTTTGACGCGCCCGGGACCAGAACCGGTCCTTCTGCTACCGGCCATAAGCCCCCTAAACCCCGTGATACGCCCGGTACCACTCCACGAACCTCGGCACCCCTTCGTCGATGCTGGTGATCGGCTGGAAGCCCAGGTCGCGCTGGATGGCGCTGATGTCGGCGTAGGTGTCGCGGACGTCGCCGGGCTGCATGGGGAGGAGGCGCTTCTCGGCCTCGCGGCCGCAGGCCTGCTCGATCAGCTCGATCATCCGGGTCAGTTCTTCGGAGCGGTTGTTGCCGATATTGTAGAGGCGGTGCGGCGAGCGGCTGCCGCCCGCTTTCTCCTCGCCGTCGTCGGGCGGCGGGTTGTCGAGGCAGGCGACGACTCCGCTGACGATGTCGTCGATATAGGTGAAGTCGCGGCGCATATCGCCCTCGCCGAAGACGTCGATCGGCTCGCCGGCGAGGATCGCCTTGGTGAACAGCCACATCGCCATGTCGGGCCGCCCCCACGGTCCGTAGACGGTGAAGAAGCGGAGGCCCGTCTGGGGCAGCCGGTAGAGATGCGCGTAAGTCTCGCTGATCAGCTCGTCCGCCTTCTTGGTCGCGGCGTAGAGCGAAAGCGGATGGTCGACCCGGTCCTCGACGCGGAAGGGCAGGCTGTCGTTGCCGCCATAGACGGAGGAGGAGGAGGCGTAGACGAGGTGCGAGGCGCCGCGGTGGCGGCCGACCTCGAGCAGGTTGAGATGGCCGACCAGGTTCGACTGGACGTAAGCGTGGGGATTCTCGATCGAATATCGCACCCCGGCCTGGGCCCCGAGGTGGACGATCCGGTCGAATTCCCGCCCCTCCAGCGCCGTGTCGAGCGCCGCCTTGTCGGCGAAATCCACCTCGACGAAGCCGAAGGCGTTGTCGTGCCGCGAGCGTTGCAGGGCGATTCGGTCGCGCTTCAGCCTGACGCTGTAATAATCGTTGACGTTGTCGATCCCGAGCACCTGCTCGCCCCGTTCGAGCAGCCGCGCCGCGACGTGATGGCCGATGAAGCCGGCCGCGCCGGTCACGAGGATCGTCATTTTCGGTCCATATTCCCTGTTCGATGATGTCGGCGAAGACGGCGCACGCCCTAGCCAGCGCCGCGGCGAAATCCAAGGCCGGCGCGGTCAGGCGGCTTCGCTCTCGCTCTCGCTGGCTTCGATGAACCAGCGTTCCTTGCCCTCGATGCCCAGCGCGGTAAGGGTGCCGTAGCGATAGGCGCCGGTGTCGATGGCGATGCGGTTCGGATGCTGCTCGGGACGCTCGACGATGGTGTGGCCGTGGACGACCATGACCCCGTGGTCGGTGAGGTCGTCCAGGAAACCCTCCCTTATCCACCGCAAATCCCTGGAGGTCTGCCGGTCGAGGGCGACGCCGGGACGGATGCCGGCATGGACGAACAGATAGTCGCCGAAGCGGAAGCTGTCCGCCATCTGCTCGAGGAAGCGGACATGGCTTCCCGGCACTTCCTCGATCAGCCGCTCCATGATCGCGGCGGGCGTCGCGTTCAGCATCCAGCCGCTGGAGAGGCCGTAGCTCTGAGCGCATTCGGTGCCGCCGTAGCTGAGCCAGTGCTGGACGCCGCTGTCGTCTCCGCCGAGGACGCCGAGGAAGAATTCCTCGTGATTGCCCTTGAGGAAGACGTTGCGGGCGAAGCCCGGCGGGCGGGCGGCGAGATGATCGACGACGCCGCGGCTGTCGGGCCCGCGGTCGACGAGGTCGCCGAGGAAGACGAGCCAGGTCTTGGCCGGCGGCCGCCGCGCATTGTCCGCCTCGATCCGGGCGAGAAGCTCGACGAGCAGGTCGAGCCGGCCGTGGACGTCGCCGATCGCGTAGGCGCGGCAGCCGGGAGGGCCTTTGCTCTCCCGCGACGTCCGGCTTTTCGAGAACAGGCGACTCAGCATAGACCGGCGACTCCACGACCCTCGCCGCGCCGATATTTGGTGTTGCGGCCGAGTTACAAGCTTTTAAGCAATGGGCGGCGCCCGGGCGCTGCCGGGAGGGCTCCAAAGTCTGGACGGCGGGGGAGAAAGAAGCTAAGCGGCGCAACGAGATAAAGGCAGCTCGCCTTGAGGGGCAGCGCGGGCATGGCTTCCACAGGGAGCGATGCACGCCGAATCGCGCGCACGGGCTGTTCCACGGAAGCTGCCGATTGTGTAGAGGGCCTCGGCCCCGACCGGAGAAAGATGAACATGCGAGCGTATCGGCATGAGGAGCGTGATTCCCTTTTCAAGCGGCTGTGGAGCGGCGCTGTCGTCGTCGCGGCGGCGATCGCCATCTCCGGATGCGCGGCCGGACGCGGCGGGTCGGTGCCCTATGCTCCGGCCGGCTTCGTCGCTCCCGACGTCCAGGCCGAGCCGGTCGCCGCGTCGTCGCAGCCGATCGGGGCGCTCGACACGGTCAACATCTCGGTCTTCCAGGTCGAATCGCTGACGGGCGAGTTCAAGGTCGATGCCAACGGCAAGATCGACTACCCGCTGCTCGGCGAGGTGCAGGCGCAGGGCCGGACGACCGAGGAGCTCCGGCAACTGCTCGCGACCGGCCTCTCGCAGAAATATCTCCAGTCGCCCAACGTCCAGGTCGCGATCAAGGAGCGCGCGGAGCAGAAGGTCACCGTCGACGGGGCCGTCGCCCAGCCGGGCGTCTACGTCGTCAAGGGCCCGACCACGCTTATCCAGGCCGTCGCCATGGCCCGCGGCACCACCCAGGACGCCAATCCGTCGCGAGTCTACGTGTTCCGCACGATCCGCGGCACTCGAGTCGCCGGCGCGTTCGATCTCAAGATGATCCGCCGAGCCCAGGCCGAGGACCCGGTGATCTACGGGAACGACATCGTCGTGGTCGACGGCGACAGCTCGCGTCAGATGATCCAAACCCTGCTGCAGACCGTTCCGGTGCTCGGCTTGTTGCGCCCCTTCTGAGGCCGCGCCTACGAATTAGAAGACAGGACTGAACGATCATGAACAATCATGGGGGCTATCTCCCGAACCAGGGCGCGGTGCTGCCCTTCGATCCGAGCGGAAGGCTGCCCGCGCATACCGGGCTGACCGACGTCGCGTTCGGGCGCCCGATCAAGTCCGAATCCCGTTTCGACATCAACGAGATCTGGCGGATCATCGCCAAATGGTGGTGGCTGATCACCGCGATCGCGGTGACCTGCCTGCTCGCCGCGATCGTCATCTCGCTGATGATCACTCCGGAATATCGCGCCATGTCGACCATCGAGGTCAATCCCGAGGGCGTCCAGGTCGTCGGCAAGGGGGTCGGCGACATCCAGCCGATGAACTCCAACGACCGCGAGTTCCTCAACACCCAGTCGGGCCTCCTGAAGAGCCGCTCGCTGGCCGAACGGGTGGCGCGCAGCACCAACCTCGCCAACAACGAGGCCGTCGTCGACCAGGACCTGCCGCGGCCGGTGCGCGAGAACGTGGCGGCGGGCACGGTGATGGGCAGCGTCAGCATCACGCCGCAACGCGACAGCCGGCTGATCAGCATCGCCATCGAGAGCACCAACCCCGAGCTCGCCGCGAACCTCGCCAACGCCTATGCGGACAACTTCATCCAGCAGAACATGGAGCGCCGTTACGAGGCGACCTCCTACGCGCGCAACTTCCTCCAGCAGCGCATCGCCGCGGTGAAGGGCAAGCTCGAGGAATCGGAGCGCGCCCTGGTCGACTATGCCCAGAAGCAGGGCATCATCACCCTCACCGTCGACAGCGGCGGGGCGGACACGCCCAAGCAGGAGCAGTCGATCGACGCCGCCACCCTGGTCCAGAACAACAATGCGCTGGCCCAGGCCCGCAGCGAGCGGATCGCCGCCGAGCAGCGCTACCGCCAGGCCGCCGGTGCGTCGTCGCGCGCGGCCGTGATCGGCGACCCCACCGTCCAGATCCTCCAGCAGCAGCGCGCCGCGCTCGAGGCGCAATATCAGCAGAAGCTCGCTTTGTTCAAACCGGACTTTCCGGAGATGGTGCAGCTCCGCAACCAGATCGATACGCTGGGCAAGGAAATCGCCTCCCAGACGCGCAACGTCGCGGGCTCGGCCGCCGGTTCGCTCCAGGCCGATTACCAGGCCGCCGTGGCGCGCGAGAACGCCCTCCAGGCGAAGGTGAACGAGGGCAAGTCCGCCCTGCTCAGCCTGCGCGAGCGCAGCATCCAGTACACGATCCTGCAGCGCGAGGTGGACACCAACCGAAGCCTCTACGACGCGCTCCTCCAGCGCTTCAAGGAAGTGGGCGTGGCCGGCGGCGTCGGCGCCAACGTCGTGTCGGTCGTCGACCGCGCGCGCACGCCGGGGGCGCCGTTCAAGCCCAACCTGCCGCTCAACATCGCCCTCGGCCTGTTCATCGGCGTCCTGCTCGGCTTCGGCACCGCCTTCGCGATCGAGTGGATCGACGACACGATCAAGACTCCCGACGATCTCGCCACCAAGCTCGGCCTCGCCTCGCTCGGAGTGATCCCGGTGGTCGGCAAGGGCCTCGCGGTGCGCGAGCAGCTCGAGGACCCGCGCTCGCAGGTTTCGGAAGCCTATCAGTCGGTCCGGACGGCGCTGCAATTCTCGACCGACCATGGCGTGCCGCGGAGCCTGCTCATCACCAGCACCCGCGCCTCCGAGGGCAAGTCGAGCACCGCGCTCGCCCTCGCCCAGACGCTGGCCAGCCTCGGCGCCAGCGTGCTGCTGCTCGACGCCGACCTGCGCAAGCCGACCTTCCGCGGCCCGAGCTCGACCAGCCAGGGGCTTTCGAGCCTTCTGGCCGGCTCGGAGAATATCGCGGACTGCGTCCACCCGACCCAGATGGAGCGGCTGTTCCTTCTGCCGAGCGGCCCGATCCCGCCCAACCCGGCCGAGCTTCTCGCGTCGAGCCGCTTCAAGGAGATACTCGACGAGGTCCTCGCCAAGTTCGACCATGTCGTCATCGACGGCCCGCCCGTGCTTGGCCTCGCCGACGCGCCGATGCTCGCATCGGCCACCGAGGGCACCTTGATGGTGATCGAGGCGGGCGCCGTCCGCCGCGCCGCCGTGCTCAATTCCGTCAACCGGCTGCGCTTCGCCGAGGCGCGGGTGATGGGCGGCATCCTCACCAAGTTCAACGCCACCAAAGTGGGCTACGGCTACGGTTACGGCTACGGCTATGGCGAGGACGTCTACGCCTATCGCGAGGGCGATGAGCCGAAGAAGCAAATCGAGCTCCTGAAGAGCAGCTGATCGTGGCACGAGGCTCACAGGGGGAGGCCCGCAGCTCCGGCCGGCGCGTCGCCGCCTGGGCGGTGACCGCGGCTTCTCCGCTGATCTTCTATCTTGTCGTCAAGGCGGCGCTGGCGGGGGTCTCGCCCGCGGCCGCCCTGGCCGTGGGGTCGTTGCCGCCGGCCGATCCCGCGCCGACGCTCAAATATCTCGGCCGCGCCGCCCAGCAGCCGAACTTCCGCGCCGACCCGCGGACCCTGCGCACCGCCGAAGACGGGCTGGCCTCGCTTCCGCTCGCTTTCGAGCCGTTCTTCGTGGCCGCGCGGGCGGCCGAGCAGAAGGGCGACCTGCGCCGCGCCATCGCCCTGATGGAAGAGGCCCGGCACCGCCGCCCGTCCTACCCGGCGGTGCGGATGCAGCTGATGGTCTATTACACCAAGGCGCAGCGCTATCGCGAGGCGCTGGCCGAGGTCGACGTCATCCTCCGCCGCAACGACGAGCTGCGCCCGTTGATGCTTCCCGAGCTCACCAAGCTGATCGGCGACGCGCGCGGACGCGAGGCGCTGGCCGCGATCCTCGCCACCAACCCCCCGTGGCGCGAGCAATTCTTCGACGCGGCCGGGGCGCGCCGGCTCGACCCCGCCGACGCTCGGGACCTCTATCGGCGCGTGCGGGCCCTGAAGCCCGGCGGCGACCTTCGCCTGGAGCGCCAGCTGATCCTCCAGGCGCAGGCCTCGACCGGCGATTATGCCGGAGCGAGGGAGACCCTTCTCGCCGGCTTCCCCGAGCGCGAGCGTGCCGCCAACCGCTTCCTCTTCGACGGCGCGTTCCGCGGCGTCTCGGCGCCCAAGCCGTTCGGATGGAAATTCGAGGATCTCGACGTCGGCCGCGCCGAGCCGACCAGGGACGGCGGCCGGACCTATCTCGACATCGCCTATTTCGGCGGCCGGGGCGTCGTCCTCGCCGAGCAGGTGCTGGCGCTTCGCCCGGGTCGCTACACCCTGCGGCTCACCGCGCGCAGCGACAACGGCATTTCCTCCGGGTCGCTCTATTGGCGGGTCAGCTGCCTGCCGGGGCACAGCCAGATCGGCCTGCTCGTCATGAACCAGGCCGGGCCGGCCGACCGCCGCTTCGCCGCTCCTCTCACGGTCCCCGCCGCGGGTTGCGCCAGCCAGGAGCTGCGGCTGATCGCCGAGCCCGGCGACGTCGCCACGGTCGTCAACCTGCAAGTGTCCGGCATGGAGATCGCCCAGTGAACGGACGCTTCTGGACCGTCGCCGCCCCGGCCTATCTGGTCGTCTGCCTGCTGCTCGGCGGCGCCAGCGCCGCCGGCGCCCCGGCGAACGCGCTGCTGCAGATCGTCGGGCTCGGCCTGATCCTGACCTGGCTGTGGCGCCGCGATGCGCCGTTGCCGCGCGAGGCGAGGGCGCTGTTGTGGATGGCGGGCGCGTTCCTCGCCCTCGTCCTCGTCACTCTGATTCCGCTCCCGCCGTCGCTCTGGGCGGGCCTCCCGTTCCGCGACCAGATCCTGGCCGCCTTCCAGCTGATCGGAATGAAGCCCCCGGCGATCCCGCTGTCGCTGGCGCCGCCGTCGACGATCTGGTCGGCGCTGTCGCTGCTGCCGCCGGCGGCGATGTTCCTGATGGTGTCGTCTTTGTCCAACGAGGACCGAAGGGGCCTGGCGGTGCCACTGCTCGCGGTCGCCTGCGTCTCGATCGTGCTCGGTGCCTTCCAGCTTCTCGGCGGCACCGAATCGCCGTTGCGTCCCTATGCCATCACCAACGCCAATTCGCCGGTCGGCTTCTTCGCCAACGTCAATCACGAAGGCACCCTCCTCCTCTGCTCCATTCCCTTCATCGCCTTCCTCGCCGGCCGGGCTGCCGGCCGCCGGTCTCGCTCCAAGCGCAGCGGGGGCGCCGTGATCAGCATCGCGGTCGGACTGTTCCTGGCCGTCGGAATCGCGATCAGCGGATCGAGCGCGGGCTACGGCCTGTTCATTCCGACCGCTTTGGCGAGCCTGCTCATCTACCGGCGGGCGGTGGTCGGACGGATCGCCTGGCCGTGGACGGCGGGCATGGCCCTGGTCATGCTCGTCTTCACCGTCGCGGCGCTCCGCGGCCCGCTCAGCAGCGAAGCCTTTGCCGGCGATCTCGGCAACGAGCCGGCCAGCCGGCGCATGCTCGCGGCGACGACGACACGGGCGATCGAGGATTCGTTTCCGGTGGGAACGGGACTCGGCACCTTCCCGACGGTCTACCGCCGCTACGAGAATCCGGACCGGGTGACCCGCCAATATGCCAATCACAGCCATAACGACTATCTCGAATTCGTGCTCGAGCTCGGAGTCGCCGGCCTTCTGCTCATCCTCGCCTTCATCGGCTGGTGGGGGGCGGCGCTGTTCCGGGTATGGCGAAGCGAGGTGCCCGGCGCCGGCCTCGCGCGCGCCGCGTCGGTGGCGGTCGGAGTGGTCCTTCTGCACAGCATCGTCGACTATCCGCTGCGCACCTCGGCGATAGCGGCGCTGATCGGCGCCGCCTGCGCGCTGCTGGTTCCCGCCCCCCGGCGCGAGGCCGAGGCGTCCGACGCCGAGCCGGCCGGGTCCGACCTCCGCCACCTCGAGGCCATATGATCGTGCATTTCAACCGGAAGCGGCCGATCGGCCCGAAGCCCAGAACGGGAGCGCCCCAGCCGTGAGCATCCTGGGTCTCATCGGAATCATTCTCGGATTCTTCGCCATCCCGGTGGGCTTCACCCAGCCCACCCGGACCAAGGTCGCCTATCTGACCCTGATCTATCTGGCGCATGTGGCGGTCAGCGTCGTCTATTACTCGCGCGCCCAGCTGAACATCGCCGACTCGCAAATGTACTATTACGATCCCATCCGCGCTTATGAGGACGGGTTCGGTCTCGGCACGCAGGCGATCATCTACATCACGCAGTTCATCAAGACGTCGGTCGGCGGCACCTATCTGGACTTCTACCTGCTCTTCCAGCCGATCGGTTTCCTCGGGATAACGATCCTGCTTCGGACCTTCGAGGAGATCCACGACGAGCTGGGGCTGCCCCACTCGCCCTATTTGTACGCGCTGGTGACCATTCCCAGCCTGCATTTCTGGAGCAGCGCGCTCGGCAAGGACGGTCCCTTCCTGCTCGCCGTATGCCTGGCCCTATGGGCGTCGATGCGCCTGCCCGGACGTGCCAAGTCGATGGTCGGCGCACTGGTGCTGATGCTGATCATCCGGCCGCATATCGCCGTCGTGGCGGTCGCGGCGATCTCGCTCGCGGCGGTCGCCGGGCGGGGCATTCCGATCTACATGCGCGCGGCGCTGTTCCTGGTCGCCGCGGCTGGGACCGGCGTTGCCGTGACGGCGTTGCAGAGCGCTTACAATATCGATGTCACCAGCACCGAATCGATCGGCGAGCAGTTCGAGCGGCGCGACAACGTCCTGCAATCGGACGAAGCCGGGACCAGCGCCGTCAACGCCTCCTTCCCGGTCCGCCTGCTGAGCCTGATGTTCAGGCCGCTCTTCTTCGACGCGGACGAGCTGTTCGCCTTGCTCGCCTCGTTCGAAAGCCTGTTCCTGATCGCGATGGTCTTCGTCCTCACGATTCGCTTCCGAGAACTTTTCGGGCTTTTCCGAAACGTGTTCTTCGCCCGCTACGCGGCCATTTTCGGACTCGGGCTGACGATCTTCCTCGCGCTTTCCTACTGGAATGTCGGCCTCGGCCTTCGCCAGAAATGGTCGATGCTGATGCCGATGTACCTCCTTCTCTTCGTGGCGGTGCTCGGCGTGCGGGCCGCCAGGAAGCGAACCACCGCGCGCGCGGTCCCTGCGGACATGATCGGCTATCCCGGGGCCGGCCAGCCGCGGCCCGCCCTCTAGAAAGGCCAGCGATCGGCATGCAGATGACGACCACCAAAGACGCCCGCACCGATCCCGGTCCCGGCGCCGGCGCGCTCGCCCAGACCCCCGCCGAGCATTGGCCCTCCTACGCCGATGACGAGATCGCCGCGGTCGCCGCGGTGCTGCGCTCGGGCCAGGTGAACCAGTGGACGGGGGGCGACGTGTTCGCCTTCGAACGCGCGCTCGAAGAGCGTTTCCAGGGCGGCCGCGGCATTGCC
>JAXDPG010000126.1:0-8410 GCA_034668485.1 Sphingomonadales bacterium | reverse complement strand
GTCGTCGCCGCCTGACTTGACGGCTTAGCCGGTGCAGCGCATCCGCCGTCGCGCGACGCGACGGAGGCAGGAATGAAGGGCGATCCCAAAGTTCTCGAGCTGCTCAACGAAGCGCTGAAGAACGAGCTTACCGCCACCAATCAATATTGGCTTCATTACCGGCTGCTCGACAATTGGGGCGTCGAAAAGCTCGCCGAGTTCGAGCGGTCCGAATCGATCGACGAGATGAAGCATGCCGACCGGCTGGCCCAGCGCATCCTGTTCCTCGACGGCCTGCCCAATTTCCAGCTGCTCGGCCGCCTGCGCATCGGCGAGACGGTCGAGGAGACGCTGCGCGCCGACCTCGACCTCGAGCTGGAAGCGGTCGAGCAATTGAAGGGCGCCATCCAGCATTGCGAGACGGTCCGCGACTATGTCAGCCGCGACCTCTTCGCCGAGATCCTCGACAATGAGGAAGCCCATGTCGACGCCCTCGAGACCCAGTTCGAGATGATCGAGCGGATGGGCCTCGAGAATTACATCCAGCTACAGAGCAAGCCGGCCGAGGACTGAAGGTCGGCATATCCCAAGGCGGAGCTCCGCTCCTTTTTCCAGCCTGGGCTTCACCCAAAGCACCAAAGAAGCAACGAGCCCGCGCGGTCCCATGGTTCTGCGCGCCCGACGATCGTCAATTGCAATCTGTGTTGCGCCGTTCCGCCGGTCGTGCCGGTGGTACGGCCTGCTCGCAGCAACGGCGCCTTTGGTACTTTGGTGCTTTGGGTGAACAATAGTGGCGGCGACGTCACACGAAATAGGATTTTGAGAAATAAGCTTCCTATGATAATCCTGTCATATGGAACATAACCAGAATCACTTCGCCCCCGAAGCGGCGACCCACGAGCCCGCTTCCTCCTTTTTCAATTCCCGTACCGACGGTGCCGGGGAGCCGGCGCGCGACTCGCGGCCCCGGCCGCCCGACGAGGAGGAAGGCCTGATCTCGGACCAGCTCGGCGGCTACGTCCCGGTCGCCACGGACGCGCTCGGCCGCCGGCGCCGCTGCGACGGCTTCGCGCCGGATCGCCAGGTCGTTTTCCTCGAGGCCTTCGCCCGCTGCGGAGTCGTCGCGGACGCCGCCCGCGCTGCCGGGATCAGTCGCGACACCGCCTACAGCCTGCGCAACAGCGCCGAAGGCGCCGCTTTTGCGCTCGGCTGGGACGCCGCCTTCCTGAAGTCGCGCGCGCGCATGGCGGACGACCTCCAATCCCGCGCTCTCAACGGCGTCGTCGACAAAATCTATCGCAACGGCGAGTTATGGGGCGAGCGGCACCGCCACGACAACCGGCTGGCCATGGCCGTGCTGACCCGCCTCGACCGGCAGGCGGAAGGGCTGGGCGAAGGGGCCGCGACCGCCCGCATCGTCGCCCGGGAGTGGGACCAGTTTCTCGACATCGTCGAGGACGGGGGCGACGGCGCCGGGGAGTTCCTCGCCTCCCGGGCAGCGAAAGAGCGCGAGCTGGCGAAGGGAGCGCAAACGACCGCAACTGGCGAAGCCGGAATTCGCGTCGCCGAGGACCTCTACCATTCCCTCGAGGCCTTCGAGCGGCTCTTCGCTTATTCCATGTTCGGCGGCGGCCTCGAGGGGGAGGCCGATCTCAGCGGACTCGAACCTGCCGCCATGGAAAGCTGGACGGACAATGACTGGCTCCGTGCGGATCGCGGCGGCATACTGGATTCGCTCCGGGCGCACGAGTGGCCGGAGGCGGTTCGCGAGCCCGGCCCGGAAGCAACGAAAGGCACCTGTCGGAATCGTCAGGATATCGCCTTCCCAACGCCCGGTGGTCCGGAAATGGAGGTGCCGCCGACCGCCGGCCGGGAAGCGAATCCAGGTCTCGCCCGGGCTTGCCGGGAATATCGCCGCCGCTTTCCCGCGGCGGATCGCAAATCCTTGATCGTTGAACAAACGCTCGAATCCGATCACACTCGACCCGACCGAGGTTCGCAAGGGGGATCCGGATGACTGCCACCACCGAGCCGCCGCCGCGCATCGCGACTTTGGACATCGTCCGCGGAGTCGCCGTCATGGGCATCCTGGCGATGAACATCGTCGCCTTCGCGATGCCGCCCGCCGCCTATCTCAACCCGACCGCTTACGGCAGCGACGGCGGCCTGGACTATGCCTCCTGGGCGTTCAGCTTCGTGTTCATCGACGGCAAGATGCGCGGCCTCTTCTCCTTCCTGTTCGGGGCCAGCCTGCTGCTCGTCATCCAGAAAGCGGAGGCGAAGGGCGAATCGCCGGCCGAGGTCCATTTCCGGCGGATGCTTTGGCTGCTTCTGTTCGGCTGGCTCCATTTCCTCTTCATCTGGTATGGCGACATCCTCACCGGCTATGCCTCGATCGGCCTCCTCGCCTGGTTCTTCCGAGGCATGGCGCCGCGCCGGCTGGTGGTCTGGGGGATCGTTTTGGTCCTGCTGGAATTCGCCTTGATGTCGGCTTTCGCGGCCCGGACGCACGCGCTTGCCGCCACGCTGGCGGCGTCGCCCGGCGATGCGCGGGCGGCCGCGGCGATGGCCGAGATGGGCGAGGAGGTCGCGGTGCCGAGCGCCGCCGAGATGGCGGAGCAGATGAGGATGTTCCTCGGCGGATATTGGGGCGTCGTCCGAAGCCAGTTCGGCGAGCATGTGACCGACCCCTTGTTCATGCTGTTCGTCTTCGGCTGGGAGACCCTGGGCTATATGCTTCTCGGCATGGCGGCGCTGAAGAGCGGCTTCCTCACCGGCGCCTGGGACGACGGGCGCTACCGCCGGGTCGCGCTGGCCGGCTTCGCGATCGCCATTCCCGCTTATTCGGCGCTCGCCTGGCTGCTCTATCGCGACGGCTTCACCGTGCCGGGCGTCTTCACCTTCTCGTTCGCCGGGACGGTGCTGCTTCGGCCGGTCATGGTGCTGGCGATCGCGGCGCTGATCATCCTCCTCACCCGCCGCGGCGGGCCGCTGACGGCGCGGATCGCCGCCGCCGGCCGCGCCGCCTTCACCAATTATCTCGGCACCTCGATCCTGATGACCGCCTTCTTCTACGGCTGGGGCGCCGGCCTGTTCGGCCGCTTCAGCCGGATCGAGCTTTGGCTGGTCGTGTTCGCGATGTGGGGACTGATGCTCGCCTGGTCGAAGCCGTGGCTGGACCGCCACCTCCATGGCCCGTTCGAATGGCTGTGGCGCTCGCTGGCGCGCTGGCGACGGCAGCCGATGCGGAAGCCTGTAACCCCTCTCCCGCTGTTCGCGGGAGAGGGAGGGGCCCGCGAAGCGGGAGGGTGAGGGTCTGTACACCGAAGTCCGAAAGACCCTCACCTCCCAAGCCTGCGGCTTGGGGCCCTCCTCTCCCGTAAGGACGGGAGAGGGTAAAGTGTCTCAGGTCCCCGCGCGCGTCCGCCGCACCAGCGGGTTCGCCTCCGCCTCGAGCTGGCTCATCGTCTCGAGGTAGAGCGGCCGCAGCCGCGCCACGGAGGGGAGGAGGTCGTCGGGGAAGAAGCCCATCTCGATTGCGCGCCGGGCGCGGAACTCGATCTGCTCGGCGAGCTCGCCGAGCGGCTCGGCGCCGAACTGGCGGGCCTCGGATTTCATCGTGTGGGCCGGCAGGACGAGGCCGGCGGTGTCGCGGCCATGCATCGCCGCCTCGATCCGGCTCACCGCTTTCTCGCCGTCCTCGCGGAAATAGCTCAGGATGCGCGCGAAGCCGGCGCCAAGCTCGCTGCGCGCTGCACAGAAGACCGTCCAGTCGACGACCTCTTGCTCGTTACCCGTCCACTCGTCCACGCGGCCAGACTAGGCGTCACGGGTAAAGGACCCGTTGACGGATCAGCCTTTGGCGTCGAACGGATTTTTGGAGCCGCGCAGGGCGAGGCGGATCGGCACCGCGCCGAAGCCGAGCTCGCGGCGCATGCCGTTCATCAGATAGCGGCGGTAGCTTTCGGGCAGCGCGTCGAGCCGGCTGCCGAAGACGACGAAGCTCGGCGGCCGGGCGCCGACCTGGGTGATGTAGCGGAGCTTGATCCGCCGCCCGCTCGGCGCCGGCGGCGGGTTCTTCTCCACCGCCTCCTCGAACCAGCGGTTGAGCTGGCCGGTGGAGACGCGCTTCGACCAGGTCTCGCGCACCTCGAAGGCGGCGCCGAGCAGGGTGTCGAGCCCCTTGCCGGTCCTCGCCGAGACGGTGAGCAGGGGCACGTTCGGCGCCTGTGCGAGACCTTCCCCCAACGCCGCCTTGATCCCGTTGAACAGGCTGCTCTGGTCGTGCGCGACGTCCCACTTGTTGATCGCGATGATCAGCGCGCGGCCCTCCTGAAGCACGCGGTCGGCGATCTTGAGGTCCTGGGCTTCGAGCCCGAGCGTTCCGTCGAGCAGAAGCACCACCACCTCGGCGAAGTCGACGGCGCGAAGGCCGTCCGCGACCGCGAGCTTCTCGAGCTTGTCCTGGACCTTGGCCTTCTTGCGCATGCCGGCCGTGTCGATCAGCCGCACCGGCCGCTCCTCGCCGTCCGGCGCCCGCCACAGCCAGTCGATCGCGATCGAATCGCGGGTGATCCCCGCCTCGGGGCCGGTGATCAGCCTTTCCTCTTCCAGGATGCGGTTGATCAGGGTCGACTTGCCGGCATTGGGGCGGCCGACGATGGCGAGCTTCAACGGCCCCTCGGCCTCCTCCTCGCCGCCTTCCTCCTCGCGCTCGACATGCGGCCGGAGGTGCTCGAACAGGTCGACGACGCCCTCGCCATGCTCGGCGCTCATCGCGATCGGCTCGCCGAAGCCGAGCGACCAGGCGTCGAGGATTCCGCTCTCGCCCGCCCGTCCCTCCGCTTTGTTGGCGGCGAGGATGACCGGAGTCGTCTCGCTCCTCAGCCAGCGGCCGATCTCCTCGTCGAGCGGGGTCAGACCGGCGCGGGCGTCGATCAGGAACAAGGCCGCGTCCGCCTCGCGCACGGCGGCGACGGTCTGGGCGCGCATCCGCCCCGGCAGGGTCTCGGGGTCCTCGTCCTCGTAGCCGGCGGTGTCGATCACCCGGAAGTCGAGGCCGAGCAGGCTCGCCTCCCCCTCGCGCCGGTCGCGGGTGACGCCCGGACGGTCGTCGACCAGCGCAAGCTTGCGCCCCACCAGGCGGTTGAACAGGGTCGACTTGCCGACATTGGGCCGGCCGACGATCGCGACGGTGGGGAGCTTCGGCATGGCGCGGGGGCTGTGCCGCTTATGGGGCGGAGGGTCAACGGGGACAGTCACTCGTCCCATCGGCAGCGACGGTTTGGCATGAGCGGTGGGGACGAGTGACTGTCCCCACTCCGGCGCTTCTACCTCCAGGCCGTCAGCTGCCCGCCGTCGTGCAGCACGTAGAGCGTGTTGTTGGCGACGATCGGCGACAGCGAGACCGGCATCTTGGTCTCTACAATCGTCTGGACGCTTCCGTCGGCGGGCGAGACGTTGACGATCTGCCCGGCCGAGTTGGCGAGGATCAGCCGGTCGCCGGCGAGGATCGGGCCGACCCAGTCGATCCGGCCCTTCTTGTCCTTGACGTCGTGGTAGCGCTGCAGCTGGGTCATCCAGCGAATGTGACCGTTGGTCCGCGACAGAGCGAGCAATTGCGCCTGGTCGGTGACGACGAAGATCCAGTCGCCCGCGACCCACGGCGTGGCGATGCCGGCGACGTTGATCTCCCAGACGCGCTGGCCGGTGATCAGCTCGATCGCCACCATCCGTCCGCCCTGGCCGACCGCAAAGACCCGGCCGGAGTCGATCACCGGATCGGCGTCGATGTCGGACAGGGAGGTGACGCTGGTCGAGATGCTGGTGCGCGCCAGCGCGTCCTGCCAGAGATTCTGGCCGTTCTCGTAGCGATAGGC
Organism: Sphingomonadales bacterium; assembly: GCA_034668485.1. Taxonomy (GTDB): domain Bacteria; phylum Pseudomonadota; class Alphaproteobacteria; order Sphingomonadales; family Sphingomonadaceae; genus Allosphingosinicella. The sequence continues at coordinate 2,552 of JAXDPG010000126.1, read as the reverse complement.
GTTCAATTCGCCCGACGAGAAGCCGGCGACGACCGTCCCCTGGGCGGCGGCCGGCGAGGAGGCGCCGAGCAGGCCGGCGATCTCGACCGCGCCGGAGCCGGTCCAGCGCACCGCGCCGTCGGCGGGGTTCAAGGCGAACAGCTGGTTGTCCTGGGTGATGACGTAGACATTGTCGTTGGCGACCGTGGGCGCGCCGCGCAGCGGAGCGCCGGGGCGCACGGTCCAGAGGATCGCGCCGGTCTTGGCGTCGATCGCCGACGCGTCGCCGGCGCCGTTGGTCGCGTAGATGCGGCCATTGTCGTAGGCGACGCCGCCGCCGAACAAGGCGTTCTCGGGCGCGTTGGGCCCGCGCACCTGCCGCTGCCAGATCGTGCCGCCATTTTCCGGGCTGAGCGCCCGGACGACGGCGCGGGTGTCGATGGTGAAGATCTTGCCGTCGGCAATCACGGGCGAGGAAGCTAGCTGGCCCTGGTTGCCGCTGCCCTCGCCGATGCTCACCCGCCACGCCATGCCGAGCGTCGAGCCGAGGGCGAGATGGCCCATCGACTTGGCGGCGTTGCCGCCCGACTGGGTCCATTCGGCGTTCGGCTGGGCCGGCGGCAGGGTGACGGCGGTGCCGGCCAGCGCCGGATCGACCTCGAGCACCGTCTCGCGCGCCAGGACCGGGATCCGCTCGCCGACCGTCGGAGTCACCGGCTTCTTGCCCTTGCCGAGGCCGAGGGTGCCGCAGCCGCCGAGCAGGCTCATGGCGACCAGGGCGAATAGAATAGGCTTCATCGAGTCCCTTCCTGTGTTGCGTCAGCCGTTTCCTGGACGGCGTCGACGCCGAGCGATCCGGCCATCTGGGTGGCGCGCGAGCGCAGGGTGTCGGGGAGCTGCTTGTCCTTGGCCATGGCGGCGAACAAGGCCGCCGCCTGCTGCGGCTTGTTGAGCTTGATGTAGGAGATGGCGACCATCTCGCCGGCGCTTCCGAACCAGGGATTGCCGGCGACGGCGAGTCCCTTGAGCCGGTCGACCACCGCCTGGGGAGGCAGCGTGTCGAGCTCGACCGCGGTCATCCGGACCAGGGCGGCGTCGCGATAGGGCTGGGCGAGATCGCCGTCGTCGGCGACCTGCCTGAAGGCCGCCGCGGCGCCCTTGAGGTCGCCGGCCTCGACGGCGAGGTCGGCCTTGGTCAGCAAGGCGGCGGCGCGATGGCCCTCGGAGCCCGATTTGGCGAGGGCGTCGAGCTTGGCCATCGCCGCCGCCTTGCGGCGGGCGGAGATGTCGTCGAAGGCGGAGATGAGCTGCTCGCCGCGCTCGCCGGCCTTCACCTGCTTGTGGTTCTGCCACCAGATGAAGCCGCCGATCAGCGCCAGGACGAGGAGGATGCCGGCGATGACCAGCTTGCCGAAGCGCTCCCAATAAGTCTTCAGCTGGTCGCGGCGCAGCTCCTCATCGACCTCGCGGTAGAAGGTCTCGTTGTCGATCGGCCTCAGCGCCAAGAAAACCTCCAATGCCTCGCCGCGCGTCCCGCTCCCCCATGCCTCTTCGCTCAAGAAAGCGATACCGAGGATGAACGGAAGAATATGGCGGCCACTGCCCCGGGCGCCTCTCTACCCACGGCGAACGCGCAACGGAAGCCTACTTCTTCGAGCGCTGGATCTGCCCTTCGCCGGGGAAAGCGCGGCTTCGGACCTCGCCGGCATAGGCCGCCGCCGCCGCCTCGATCCGGCCGGCGAGGTCGTCGTAGCGCTTCACGAAGCGCGGCGTCCGCTCGAACAGGCCGAGCATGTCCTCGGTGACCAGGACCTGGCCGTCGCAGCTCGGCGAGGCGCCGATGCCGATGGTCGGGCAGGAGACGAGGCCGGTAATCTCCGCCGCCACCTCCTCCATCACCCCCTCGAGCACGAGGAGGAAGCAGCCCGCCGAGTCGATCGCCCGGGCGTCGGCGACGATCTTGCGCGCCTCCGCCTCGCCGCGCCCGCGGGTGCCGTAGCCGCCGAGCGCGTTCACGGCCTGCGGCGTCAGCCCGACATGGCCGATCACCGGGATGCCGCGCTGGGTCAGGAAGGCGACCGTCTCGGCCATCGCCTCGCCGCCCTCGAGCTTCACCGCCGCCGCGCCGGTCTCCTTGAGGATTTGCGAGGCGCTGGCGAAGGCGGCTTGAGGGCTCGACTCATAGGCGCCGAACGGCATGTCGACCGCGACCACCGCGTGCCACGAGCCGCGCACCACCGCGGCGCCGTGCGCGCACATCATCTCGAGCGTGACCGGCACCGTCGAGGGCAGTCCGTAAATGACCTGGCCGAGGCTGTCGCCGACCAGGAGGATGTCGCAATGCGGATCGAGCAGCTGCGCCCAGCGCGCCGTGTAGGCGGTCAGCATGACGATCGGCTCGCCGCCTTTCATCGCCTTGAGCTTGGGCACGGTCAGCCGCTTCATCGGGCTCGGCACCGGGTTCGCGCGGCTGGTCGCGGTATCGAGCGAATGGGTGACGGACATATCCGTCCTTTAGCCGCCGAACTGCATCGCCACCAGCCCGGCGGCGAGCGCCAGGGCGGCGGCGATCC
>JAXDPG010000125.1:0-8084 GCA_034668485.1 Sphingomonadales bacterium | reverse complement strand
TATTCGAGCAACTCCGCCGGCCCGAGATTGCGGGCGATCAGCACCGCGTCGTGCGGCAGGCCCATCTGCGCGGCGGTCCCGAGCTGTCCGGCGACGATCCGAAGCAGCCGGTTCGACAGATCGTCGAGGTCGTGCATCCGGTCCTGGAGCAGCGAATCGTCGATCTCGCGCATCCGCATCTGCATGCGCTGGCGCACCCGCTCGATCGCCGCCTCGGCGGTGAGGCCGCTATCGATCGCCTCGTTGATCCGCCTCGACCAGCCCTCGTCATAGGCGAACATCTTGTAGGTCTCGAGCACTTCCTGATGCTCGCCGGCCGTTCCGAACTCGGCCTGGTTGGTCATGTTGTCGATCTGCTCGCGCATCTTGCGGAAGGCGGAGTAGACCCGGTGGCGCTCGGCCTCGACGTCCTCGGCGACGGTATGCTCGATGAGGATTCGCGGCTGGTGGTAGACGGCCTGGCCGCGGCCCATGCCGGCGACGAGCTTCAGCCCCTCCAACCGCTCCGGCCCCTCCTCCCGCTCGGCCGCTCCGGTCTTGGCCGCCTTGTCGGCGAGGCCGGCATTGGCGATCAGCTCCGAGAGCACCATCGCCACCGTCTGCAGCGCCTCGATCTCGAGCGCGTCATAGGCGCGCGCCTCGGCATGCTGGACGGCGAGCACTCCGATCGCCCGCTCGCGCCGGATGATCGGGACTCCGGCGAAGCTGTGGAACAATTCCTCGCCCGTCTCGGGCCGGTAGGCGAACTCGGGATGGCTCGGCGCCTCCGCAAGGTTGAGGATGGAGACGTCCTTGGCGATCGTCCCGACCAGCCCCTCTCCAAGCGCAAGCCGGGTGACGTGGACCGCGCTCTGGTTCAGCCCCAGGGTCGCGAACAGCTCGAGCACCCCGTCGCGCAGCAAATAGATGGAGCAGACCTCGCTCTCCATCGCCTCCGCGATGATCTTGACCACCTTGTTCAACTTGGCCTGGGCGCTCGCCCGCGAGGCCATTACGTCGTGCAGCCCCGTGAGGATTTCGCGGGCGGAAGCGGCCGATTGGGTGGGCATGTCCCGCAGCTATCAGATATGGAAGCGGCGTTCCAACGCGTTTCAGCCCGATCCCGGCTCCCACCCCCCCACCGGGGGGCGGCGTCGCGCTAACCTCTCGTCAGCCGGGGCGCGGAATCGCCGTCACCGCCCGGGCGCGAATCACCGCTCCTTCGCGATGCCGTACAGATCGGACACATTCCGCTCGGATTCGTCCCAATTGTACAGGCCGTCGGATCGTACCGACCAGGTCAGGGTGCCGCCGGCTGCACCTTTCGGCACTGCGACAGTGCCCAGAGACTCGCCGCGGCTGACCCATCGGCCGGGGGTGATCCGGCTGTCGAAGTCGAGTCCTTCGAACTGGCTGTAGCTCCCGTCGGCATGGCACACGACGGTGACGACGATCACGTCAGTCTGCCCGAGCCGTTTGCGCCCGTTCTTTGGATCGATCTTGATCTGCGGCGGAACGTCCGGCGCCTGGCAAGGTGGAATCCAGGGATGGCGGAACGAAGCCGGCAAGCCGTCGAGCGTCGATGCCCACAGAAAGGCTGTCGGAATGCCGGAAGGAACTCGGATTATCATCTGCCCGATCCGCCCCGGAGCCGGCGACCCCACATTCCCGCTCACCGCCGAGAAACGGCCTCTCACCCCCTGGGCCCGGACCATCTTGCCCGGAACGGGTTGCTCGAAAACGATGCGCCACGCGGAGTCTCGCGAGCCGGAGGCGGTGAGTCGCTCGTACTCGGCGACCGCAGCGGCGACGAGCGACTTCCCACACGGGCCGCCCGGCGGCCCGTTTGGAAACGCGCGCACGTAGATCTTGCCGTCTTCGTCGCGACAATAATGGGCCGTGCTTCCCTGCCAGGCCTGGCCCACGGCAAGCCAGTCGATGGCCAGCCCGTCCAGCTCCGTCTCGATGCGCTGGGGATAGGATTCAGTCCCGGCATCGCGGCCGGGGGCGTCCGTACCGCCGTTTGTCGAGGGGCTCGCGGCGTCGAAGAAGGCCTCTAATTGCGTCATTCCGTCGATGGCATGGATCGCGTCCAACAACCGCGAGCAGCCCGGTACGTAATCCTGCAGCCCGTTGCAGGCCCGCTGCACCGGATAGAGCGTTGCGGCGAACTTCGACAGCTGTTCACGTTCCTGGTCCGGGAGCCCCTCTATCCACAATCCGGGTTTCAATTCCAGCACCCGCTCGAGAAACTGCGCGTAGCGCGCGAAAACGCTATTCAGGCTGGCAATTTCGGCGGCCGACATCCGCTTCAGCCGCTCGACCGCTTGCGCGCGCTCCGAATTGTCGACGGGCCGACCGCCGGCACCGAGGCTCGCGGTCCGATCGATCAGGGCGATATAACTGCGCAGCAGAGTCGAGCTTCTTGCGACACGCTCTACGCTTCGCTCCAGGTCTCGTTTGCTTGGGATGGTCGTGAGCAGCGCACCGGACGGCTGGGGGTTCGGGCTCTGACCGTCATCCGGTTCCGGAACGAGCGCCTTGAGGGTAGGCTCGGAAGCAAACAGGAAGTCCAGAGTGGGCTGATAGTCGCCCAATCTATCGAGGATCTTCCGGCGCACCGTGAAGGATTTCTCGCCCGGTCCATCGAGTGCTTCTTCGAGAAGCGCATGCGTCTCCACCGCCTCTTCCGTCCCCAGGCTCGCTTCATCGAACAAGGCGGCGGAACCTCGAAGATCTTCCAGTTGTGACGACGTGACCGGAAGCCTCTGATCCAATTCCCTGAGGGCATTCAGCGCCAGGACCGTACTGATCAGGTCGTCGGGGTTGGTGGGAGGCCCGGAAGCCCTCTCCCCGACATTCTTGAGGTCTTTTATGACGTCGTCGGGTACGACGATCTGATCGTCGTGGGCGCGCGATGCGACAAGCGCGAGGAGCTGGCGACATTGCGCAACACTGTCTCCTGCACGGTCGGTACAGGACGCCAGATGCCGTGCCGACCCGGCATAGTCGCCCCTGCTCGCGAGGATGACGCCGAGCCGATAGGCCACCTGGGGGATCAAGGCTCGTGCGCTCCCGGCAGGACCGCGGATTCGCTCGAGCAGTCCCTCGTAGGTGGTGACGAGCGAACCCGGCTCGGATCCTTCCAGCTCCATCGCTCTGGCCCTGAGAAACTCGGCATAAACCGGAGCCGCCGGGTCGGACAGTCCGTCGGCCCGGTCGGCCAGTTTCCTCAACTGCTGGGCCGCGTCCGCCGGCGGATATTTCGGACCGATAGCGCCTATGACGTAGGGTGCCACCCCGACTGCCAATCCTGTTCCCAGCGCCTTCATTTCGGCATTCTCCGGGGGAAGGTTCGAGGCGATGTTGGCGATGGATTCGAACTGTGCGACCAAAGCGCGGCGAGGCGTGGTCAACGCATTGACATCGTCCTTGAAGAGGCCCCCGATCTGCCGGTTCAACTCGGCAAGCACCAAGGCGTTCGCCTTTACGGCCTTGATACGGGAATCCGCCGCCGACGCGGCTAGCCGCTCCCTCTCTTGCGCCAATGCCGCCAGCTTTCGCGCGGCAATGAGGTCGCGCTGCAGTGCCGCCTGCTGAATCGCATTCATCCGATTTAGATTTTCGAGCTGGCCACGTCTGCTGAGCGCCAGGGATTCAAAGGCCGAAGCCCGTATCCTGGCCGCCTCCGCGGCCTTCTTCTCCCCCAGGGCGAGCGTTTCCGCAATTATCTTCTTGGATTGCGCGTCTCGCGCCTTGAACCGGGCCGCCGAGATCGTCGTCCACCCGACCAGCGCCGACATGGTGAGGGCGAGGGCGACGGCCGTTCCAGCGAGGGCGCGCATCCTCACCGCCCTGCGGTTGCGCATCGCGACGCTGCGGTCGAGGAAGCGCGAGATGTCCGCCGGATCGGGGTCGTTCGGCTTGCGGTAGCGTTCCAGCCAGGCCGGATTGTTCCGGCGCGCCTGCCAGAAGGCTTCGCGGCGTTCGAGCGGCCGGCCGGTCAGCAGGTCGTCGTCGGCCTCGCCTCCATCCAGCCAGGTGCGGGTCGCGCGCGCAAGCTCGGCCACCGTTTCGGCGGCCTCGGCTTCCGCGCCGAACCAGCCCGAAAGCTTGCTCCAGCGGCGGATCAGGCTCTCGTGGCTAAGGTCGATGTCGGTGCCGTCGTCGCGGAGAAACAGGCAGCGCTGGTCGGCGAATTCGGCGACGATCCGTTCCACCTGCGCCTGCGGAAGCGCCGCCACCGCCGCGATCTTGTCCAGTGGCCGGGCTTCGCGCACGGCCAGCTCCAGCGTCGGCCCGCGCACGAGCGCGCGGAACACGCCCTCGATCTCGGCCTCGGCGACCCCGTTCTTCGCCAGCCGGTCGATCAGGGTCTGCCCCTGCTTGTCGAGCGCGCCCTCGAGACCCCCGATGTTCCGGTAATCGTCCAGGGTGAGTTCAAGCCCCCCATCCCCCCCACCCCCACCGCCTGGATCCGATTCCGCCGACGGCTGCTTTCCCAGCCACATCTGGTTGAGCGCATATTGCATCAGCGGCAGCTGGTCGGCCTGCCGGCCGGTTTGCCCCGCCTTCGACAGCGTTCCGCCCTCGAACATGGCGAACCGGTTCATGTCGTTGAGAATGCGGTTGAGCAACTCGTCCTTGATCGTGAACCCAAGCACCTCGGAGGGACCGACGATGGCTTCGGCGCATTGGCCGCGCTGCATGCGCGGGGTCAGGAAGATGCCCTCGCCGATCTTGGCGGCGAGCGCCGGGTGCGCCCCGCAGGCTCCGAAATAGTCGGACCGCATGGTTACGACGATGTAGATCTTGGCGTCATCGGCCTTGGAGGCCTCGACCAGCAGCGTCGCAAACGTATCGGCCTCGTCGCGGGCATTGGATGCCGACGAGGTGAACAACTCCTCGAACTGATCGACCAGGATCAGCAGCTTCTCGTCATCGGCGAGATTGCCTTCGTTGCACCACAGCGCGATCGAGCGCGGACCGCGGCGCAACTCGCGCTCGATATAGGCGACCGTGTCCTCGTCTCCCGGCTTTCGGCTCGCCTTGGCCAGCGCCTCCGCGAGATGGTGGATCGGCGCTCCGCCGGGATGGCAATCGGCGATCCGCCAGTTCGAACCGGCCTGGCTGTAACCCCCGTCGAGCGCCTCGAACAGGGCGGTGCGCACCAGCGACGACTTGCCGCACCCCGAGGCGCCCAGCACGCCGAGGAAGCGCGATGCCATCAACCGCGCGATCATCGTGTCAGCGTCGTCCTCGCGTCCGAAGAACAGGTCCGCTTCCTGGCGCTTGAAGGAGCGCAGGCCGGGATAGGGAAGCCGCCCGGCCATTAAAAAATCTTCCTGAAAAGCTCGTCGAGATTGTCGTCCGGCGCGATGATGACGTCGAGGACGGGATCATATTCCGGCAGGTCGACGATCTCCTTCCTGGGACATCCGAGCCACAATATGCTGGTGGCAGGGCGAACGTTCTTCGTCGCCTTGCCGTAAAGCCGGATTTGCGGGCCAGCCCATTGTGGCTGGCTCCTGCCATACAAAATCACGACTTGGTCCGATCGATACTTCTCCTCTGAGATTTTCGTCGTATCCGCGCCGTGCACCGGCGTAGTGAAGGCCTTCCTTCGTTCGACGCATTTCTCCACGATCTTCCTCGCGGACAGGTTGTCGGCGGGATGGAAGCTGATGAAAATCTTGCGCCGGTCCGGCTCGCGAGGCGCGGTCGCGAGTCTCACGACTTCGGCCTGGAATTCGGCAAGCGTGCTTATCTGCACCTTGTCCCCTTCCAGCAGTCTCCGATGCGCTGAGTCCGCCACTTCAGGAGGGGGATCCTTCAGATCGCGCCATTGCATCAGGATCTTGCCGGGTTTCGCCCGAACGGCGTCCATTTGCGCCTGCTGGTAGCCCTGAGGCAGATCCGGGGGCTTTCTCCCCGGATTCTCGCTGAGCAGCTGGACGACGATGTCGGCCTTCCCGACCAGCGCATCGAAACGGTCGATGAACTCTGCACCTTCGATCGGCAAGGTCTGGCTGGAGAGGACGGCAATGTCCAGCTGGCCCAAGGCCGACCGCAAGGATTCGACATCGCAAAGCAGGTCGTCGGTCGTCTGAGTCAGGAGAACCGTCTTGAAATTCGGGTTTGGCGCTCGCGGTGGGACGGCGGGCGTCCCAGCGAGTTCCTGGAGCTTGCGGGCGATGGGACCGGCAAGGTCGGCAAGGCTGTCGCTGAATTGGTCGTCGATGTTCTGGATCGGGCGGGCATTGCCCTTTTTCGTGAGTCGCCAGAACTCAAGCCTGAGCACGTCCTTGATTTGCGCGGGATAGTCCTGCCCGGACAAGGGTTCCAGCTCGGCTATGAAGATCCGGCCTTCCTCCGCACCGAATTTCTCCTGGAAGGCTGCAAACTCGCTTTTGGGGTAGGGATCGCTGATCCATCGAGGCGAGCCGATAATCAGAAGTACTGCGGAATTGGCAACGCCCTCAAGGCAAGACGTTATCAGATCGCCAGCCTGATGATCAAGCGGCGCGTAGAAAGTCTTTACGTTTTTTCCTCCTTCCGGCAACTTGTTCTTGAGCATTTTAATTAGTTCGCTGTTGAATTTCGCGACCCACGCCTCGTTTCCAAGAGCGTAAGCATCGTTGTCCATCGAAAAACTGATGAACACGTCATGGCTGAAATTCTTGAGATACGGCATTCCGTTCCCCCCAATCCCGAACCCCCCGGATCGGCGCCTCAAGCCGGGGACTACCATCCCTTAGAACTGCGCTCAACTCCGCAGAACGGCTGACTGGATCTGGGTTGATGCTGTTCGGCGCGCTCAGGTGTGGAGGAAAATCCTTCCGCATGCGCCGCTTAGTGGGACCAGCCCGATAGACAGCCCGGAGCGTTCGATAGCCGGATGACGAGCCTCCCGGTCGCCCCGCGGAGATGCCGGTTCAGGCGTGGGCGCCGCGGCGTTCGAGGGCGTGCGCGGCTTCGTCGACGAGCTGCCTGAGGATCTCCGCCACGGGCGCCTCCTCCTTGACCATGCCCACCGACTGGCCGGCCATCACCGAGCCGGTCTCGACGTCGCCCTCGATCACCGCCCGGCGGAGCGCCCCCGCCCAATAATGCTCGATCTGGAGCTGGGCCTCGGCCATCTCCACTTTCTCCTCGTCGAGCAGCTGCGCGACTTCGCGCTGCTTGGCGGCGAAGCTCTCCATCTCGCGGTTCTTGAGGGCGCGGACGGGGATGACCGGGAGGCGCGGGTCGATCTGGACGCTGGTGATCGCGTCGCGGGCCGAGGCCCGGATAAAGGCCTTCTTGAAAGCGGGATGGGCGATGCACTCGGTCGCGCAGACGAAGCGGGTGCCGAGCTGGACCCCGACCGCGCCCATCTCCAGATAGCCGGCGATGAGGCCGCCATGGCCGATCCCGCCGGCGACGAAGATCGGGACGTCGGCGCTGAGCGGCGGCAATATCTCCTGGGCGAGCACCGACGTCGAGACCGGGCCGATATGGCCGCCCGCCTCCATCCCCTCGATGACGAGCGCGTCGACTCCCGAGCGGACCAGCTTCTTCGCCAGGGCCAGCGCCGGGGCGAAGCAGATCAGCTTCGCGCCCATGCCCTTGATGCGGTCGATCGAGCCGGGCGGCGGCAGCCCGCCGGCGAGGACGACATGGCTCACCTCGTGGCGCGCACAGACGTCGATCAGCTCGGAGAGCTGCGGATGCATGGTGATGAGGTTGACGCCGAAGGGCTTGCCGGTCCGCTTCCGGGTCTCGGCGATCTCGGTGTCGAGCAGCTCGGGCGTCATCGCCCCGCAGGCGATGACCCCGAACGCTCCGGCATTGGACAGGGCCGAGACGAGATTGCGCTCCGAGATCCAGCTCATCGCCCCGCCGAGGATAGCGACCTCGCAGCCGAGAAAATCGGTGCCCCGCTTCATCAGCCGCGCGAGGCGGTCGCGGCCGAGCCTATTGGGATCGGTGTCGGTCATCTCTTCTCCGTCGCCCCGGCGCAGGCTGGGGCCCCAGGGGGTGAAGGGCGCAGGTGCTTCTCACCCGCCGGGGCCCCAGCCTTCGCTTGGGCGACGATATTGCTCATTCCCCATCCCCCATATCGT
>JAXDPG010000124.1:0-5881 GCA_034668485.1 Sphingomonadales bacterium | reverse complement strand
AGGTCGGCCGGCTTGTCGACGTCGATCGCGGCTTCCGCGAACGGCAGCAGCACCGCCTTCAGGCGGATCCCGATCATGCGCCCGGCCCATTCGGCGGCAGGCTGGAGCGAGATCGTTCGGGTGATGGCGCGAAGGAAGATTCCGGGTCCGAGGTAGCTGAGCAGCTTCAGCGGGCGCTTGCGGTCCCGTTCGGCCCGAGTCCAGAATTGGAGGCCCCGGCGTGAGGCGGGCGTCATCAGCGCGAACAGATTGGCGCCGCTATAATGGCCGTCGGCCGCCTTGAGCCAGGTCCGCCGAGTGCCCGGGTGCGCAAGCTCGACAATTCTGCGCTCCACCATCGCGAAGGCGCTGTCCGCTCCGATCGCGCCGGCGATGAAGGCTTCGATCATCTCCGGCCGAAGCAGCGGGTGATCGGCGGTGGTGACCAGCACGGGATAGGGTGCCGGCCCCGTCCCGGCCAGCCGGGCGACGCTGGTCGAGATGCCCTCCCCGGCCTCGGCCGTGGCGATCCGGGGCTCGTTCGCCATCCAGCCGAGCGTGCCGGTCAGAAGCGCCCGGGCATCCTGGGCGAGGACGAGGATCCGCCCGATCGACTCCGACGTGAGCAAGGTCCGCGCCACCCGACCGAGCATCGGCTCGCCGCCGGCCGGGATCAGCGCCTTCGCCGCGACATCATGGGCCGCCGCGAAGCCATCCTCGCCGGGTCTCCGTCCGGCCAATATGATTGCGGTCCATGTCCCCACCCCCGCTGCATTCCAGCCCGGCGCGGCGAAAATGCGGCAGCCTTCGGGCAAAAAGAAAGGGCCCGCCGCAGCGCGGCAGGCCCTCCCTTTTCTCGCGAAAGCGGCTTCTAGAGGAAGAAGTCGCTCACCACGGCCGTCGCGCCGCCCAGGTTGATCGTGAAGTCGGCGATCGAGTCGCCGTTCACGTCGCCGGCGACGATGTGGTCGCCGCCCTGGACGAACTCCCGCAGCTCGCCGGCGGTGCCGCTGAACGCGGAGCCGCCGATGAAGGTGAAGGCCTGGTTGCCGGCGACGCCGGTATTGGCGTCGATCTCGCTCAGACGGATCTTGTCGACTCCGGTGGTGAAGTCGGTGATCTTGTCGCTGAAGCCGATCTCGCTGATCCGGAACTCGTCCGCGCCGGCGCCGCCGGTATAGGTGTCGTTGCCCTTGGCGCCGTCGAGAACGTCGTTGCCGCCATTGCCCGAAAGCTTGTTGGCGACGTCGTTGCCGTAGAGATAGTCGCGCGCCGAGCCGCCGATCGCATTCTCGATGATCGTGTTGTAGGCGATCGAGATGTTGTCGTCCGACGTAGCGGTGATGCCCGCAACGCCCGTCTGGCCCTGAACGCGGCTGGCGCCGATCGACTGGACGAAGCTGACCCAGCTGGCATAGCTCGGGGCATCCCACAGAGCGAAATCGCCCTGCGCCGCGTCGGTCACCGCGTTGAACGCTTCCGTCGCCGCATTCGCCTGGGCCAGCGTCTGGTAACCCGCGGTGGCCGAGCTGAAGCTGCCCGGACGAAGGTCGATGAACACGCCGCTGTTCGCGGTCGAGAAGTCGAACGTGTCGTTGCCGCCGGCGTCGTAGACGGCGAGATACGGGAACGGGTTGGAATTGAGGTCGTAGACCGCGTTGCCCGCGTTCGAGTTCGCGAAATAGACCGTGTCGCCCGCCCGGGTCGTCGGATCGGCGCCATATTTGGCCTGGATCGTCAGGATGTCGGAGATGAGCGGGGTCTGCGGGTTGTTGAGGATGCCGAGATTGACGTCGATCGACTGTGCGCCGGTCTTCTGCTCGCTGAAATACGACATGATCGTATATTGCTTCGAGTCCTGCGCGTAGAAGGCGTCGCCCTCGTAGGTGATCGGATCGGGGATGCCGTCGCCATTATTGTCGTCGCCGAAATTGTAATCGCCCGGATGGCTGAGGCCGAGCGTGTGGCCGATCTCGTGGATCAGCGTGGTGCGCCCGTAGCCGCCGAAGCCGAGCCACTCGTTGGTCCAGTTCACCGTCGGATCGGCGGTCCAGACGTCGCTCTGGAACTTGTAGCCGTTGCCCGGATAATAGGCCCAGGCCTGGGCCGGGCCGGTGGTGGTGTTGGCGAGGACGATGTCGGCGCCGTTGCCGTTCTTCTCGACGAACTTCGGAGCGATGAGGTCGTCCCACAGGGTCATCGACTGCCGCGCGGTCGCCTTCTCGGCCTCGCTGAACGGCGAGTAGCCGCCCGGCTCGGAGAAGCCGAAATTGGGGTTGTTGTAGACGCCGATCGTGGTCGGGCCGTCGAGGAAGCTGAAGGTGATGGTCTTGGCGTTGCCGATCGAGGTGCCGCTGTCGAGCTGGCCGATGACCTGCTGATGGTTGTAGATGGGCTTGCCGGCCCATGTCGCTGCGCCGGCAAAGTCCTCGAGCCTAAACGGTACGACGTCGCCGACGAGCACGCCGTCGCTGAGCAAGACACCGTTATTCGGGCCGTCCTGGCCGCCGAGACGCACGCTAAGTTTTTCGATAGGCACTGTGAAATCCCCCCAGTGGAGTGATGGATATGCGCGACAGCCGCGAGTCGGCCCCCCGGCGCAAGGTGCGGAAGCTCGGCCCGAAATTGGGCGCTGTCAATTGATTTTTAACGAGAATCCGGCGCGAGATTGACCGAAAAAGGGACGCCGCGATTTGAGCAAGATCGGCACAGGTGACGGCCTCGCCGGGCGCAAGTAAGACGCTCCGGGGGCGCAACGCCTTGTCAGCAGTGAAGCGGGCGCCGAATGCCGATCGCAAAAGCCATCATCCTCAGCGCCGGCAAGGGGTCGCGCCTGCTCCCGCTCACCGCGGACCGGCCAAAAGGGTAAAACGGCGGCGCGCGAGCTTCAAAGTGGGTCGACGCTATCGCGGGGACGACCGGAAGCCCATTTCGCGGTGAGCGCTTGCGCTTTTTCGACGTCTTCGGGAAAGTCGACCTCCTGCCACTCCTCGCCGTGGATCGAGACGGTGCGGATGTCGGCGCCGGCCTGGGCCAGAGCGTCGATGGCGCGAAGATACCAGCGGCGGGTGCCGTCGGGCTGGCGCATCATCCGCTCGACCTGGTCGACGCCCTTTCCGCGCGACAGAAAATAGTCGGAAAGCAAAGCAAACGCTATACAATAGCCTGGAAAAGGGGAAGCCGGTCATGGCTGCCGTCGTTCACCCAAAGGACCAAAGGACCAAAGAAGCTGCGGCCCTTGGACACTCCGCGCTTGGACGCTCGGCCTTGATTGGAGCGACGCAGTCGCTCCTGTCATCAACGCCTCGTCGAGCACCCGCTGCGCGCCGCAGCGCTCCGGCCCCTTTGGTACTTTGGTGCTTTGGGTGAAATCAAACCGACGGAGCGACATATTCGCTTCGATTGTTGATTACGCGCTTCAGGCCGTCGCGGAACATCTCCGCCCCGAAATTCATGAGAAGCCCCAGAGGCTGCTCCATCAGACGCAGATAAGTGAGCAACTGCTTGGCGTGGACGGGCGCGAGCCGCTCCACCGATTTGACCTCGATGACGAGCCTCTGCTCGACCAGCAGGTCCGCTCGGAAAGCGTCGCGGATCACGATCCCGCGATAGGTGACGGGCACGGCCTTCTGCACGTCGACGCGGAGCCCGCGCTCCGCCAGCCCCGCCGCAAGGAAGGCTTCATAGGCCGTTTCGAGCAACCCCGGCCCGATGTCGTCATGCACCTGAAAGCCGCAGTCGATTGCGGTCCGTGCGAGCCATTCCAGATCGACCTGCCCCATTCGCTTGGGCTCCTTCGCCCTTCTCGTGCGGCCAAAAATAGTCGGAAAGCAAAACAAACGCTATACAATAGCCTGGAAAAGGAGAAGCCGGTCGCCGCTGCCGTCGTTCACCCAAAGGACCAAAGGACCAAAGAGGCTGCGACATGGAGAGTCCCCGCTTGGAGGATCGATCCCGATTGGAGCGACGCAGTCGCTCCTGTCATTAAAGCCCTCGTCGAGCACCCGCTGCGCGCCGCAGCGCTCCGGACCCTTTGGTGCTTTGGTGCTTTGGGTGAAACCGAGCCCCTGATGAAGGTCGCCGAACCTCTGGCGAAGATCAGCGCCGCCGCCAGGCCTGCCTGAAATAGGCCACCAGCTTTTCGGTCTCACCGGGCGTCGGCTCGACCGCTTGCCCCAGCTCGGGCACCTTCGGCCACCCCGCATCGGCCACCGTCACCCCGCAGGCGCTGCGCTCGGTGTCGGGCGCGAGCCGCTCCATGAACGGCCGCTCCTTCTTGCGCAGCGCCTCATTCTCGAGATCGCCGCTCTCCTCCCAGGCGACTATTTCGCTGGGCCCCCGGCTCCTGTGGGTGAGCACCGCGACGCCGTCGCGGGTCACCGTCGGCCCCGGCCGGTCCGCGACCAGCCTGAGCCAGGCCGGATCGAAGGCATAGCCGAGATCGACCAGCACCTTGCCGTCGGCCCGCACCTCCAGCCCCTGCGCTCGGGCGATCCGCCGCAGCCTTTCCTCCGCGCTCAGCCCCCACAGGCGCGTCATATTCTTGCCGAGCGGAGCTACTGCCGTCATCGGCCCAGCTCCGCCGAGATCGTCTCGGCGCTCCTCAGGGCCAAGGCGACGATGGTGAGCGTCGGATTGGCCCAGCCCCCGGTCGGGAAGAGCGACGAGCCCGCCACCCACAGATTGGCGAGGCCGTGCACCCGCCCGTCCGGGTCGGTGACGCTCGTCCTCGGGTCGCGGCCCATCCGGGTCGTGCCGATATGGTGATAGCCGCCGATCGGATGCGAGGAGACGACCGGGTCGGTCTTCCACCGGCCGGAGCGAGCCAGTCCGCCGGCTCGACCCGGCCGAGGCCCAGCCGGCCGAGCTCGCGCCCGAGCGCCTCGACCAGCACCGCCACGCTCCTGACGTCGATCTCCGACAGCCGCCAGTCGAGCTTCACGCGCGGCACCCCGGTCGGGTCCTTCTCCCCGGCCAAAGTCACCCGGCTCTCCGGATTGGGCGCCTGCTCGCCGCGCACGAGCAGCGCCAGCTCGACCCCGCCGAGCTTGTGCAGCAGCCACGGCCGCGCCGGATCGATGTGGCGCTGCGCCCAGCCCGCCGCTTTCTTGGTCGCCATCCACAGGGCCCGCCCCCGCTTCGTCGGCGCCATTTTGTGCTTGAGGCCGGAATAGGCCTTCATGCCGATGAGCTGGCGCCGCCCCTGCGGCTGGCGCGCGACGATGGTCAGCGAGGTGTTGAGGATGCGCTCGCGCCGCTGCAGCGCCTCGGACGGGGCGATCAGCGCCGCCAGGTCGTGGCCGGCGATCCGGTGGCGCCGGCCGAACGCTTTCAGCAGCGGCCACGCCGCGCTCTCGACGATGCGGCCGCCGCGGGCGTGGGGATGCTCCATGAAGTAGCGACCGACCTGGTCGTTGCCGAGGCGGGAGGCGAGCAGAAGCCGCGGATTCTCGATGCCGCCCGCCGCCAGCACGAACGCCGCGGCGCGCACCGTCAGCCGCCCCGCCCCGAGCGAGCGCGCCTCGACCCGCTCCACGCCGCCGCCGCCCGGGACGATCGCCGTCACCGTCGCATGGGTGACGATCTGGCAGCGGGGGTCGGCCTCGAGATCGACGCAGCTCTCCCAGCCGAGCGGCCAGCCCGAATGGGGGACATAATCGCGCGCCTCGAGGTCGATCGGGTCGAGCTCCGCGCAGCGCCCGCCCAAGATGGCGGTGGTGCCGCCGAAGAAGCGCAGCCGCGAATCCTCGAGCTGGTAATAGGCCTCGCCCTCATTCTCGCCGGCATTGAGGTCGGCGGCCGGCGCCTCGTAATCGAGCCCGCCGCTCTCCAGCAGCACCACCCGGCGCCCGCGCTTCAGCAGCCTCGGGGCCAGGCTGATCCCCGCCGCACCGGCGCCGAT
>JAXDPG010000123.1:0-7174 GCA_034668485.1 Sphingomonadales bacterium | reverse complement strand
AAGCAGGATCGCCAGCACGGCGGCCGCGACGCTTTCCCTGATCTTCTGATTGAACATCGGATTGCTCCTTGAACCTTGTTGCTCCGCCGCTTCGAAGCGGTTGCCGACAAGGTTACAAGGGTCGTGCCAAGTGCGAGAAATGGCGTAAAACTGCGGAAAATGAACTTTTGCGGCGTTCGGGGTGGGAAATCGTGCGGCCTAGACTTGGGAATTTTCGCCAAGGGTTGGCACACTCGTCGTCCCAGCGCAGGCTGGGACCTCAGGGGGTGAAGAGCTCCGTGCCTTCCACTCGCCGGGGCCCCAGCCTTCGCTGGGGCACGGGTCAGATCGCTTTGGCCCTTGCGAGGACGCGCCGAAGTGTCGATCGCCGGTGCCTCGGCCCGCCGGTGGCGTCGAGGATCTTGGCGCCGGCCATGAACACGGCGCCGGTGCAGGCGGCGAACAGGAGCCAGCCGCCGAAGCCGGGATATTTGACGAGATAGATTTCGCCGCGGGTGACGGCGCCGACGGCGATGGCGTAGATGATCGCCCAGGCTTCGAGCCGGGTCTTGATGACGAAAAGTCTTAAGGCCTTCTTCAGCATGCGCGGTAATCAGCAAGAGCCGGGCCAATGGCGGAAAACTGCCGTTTTCGCCTTGCTGCCCGACCCGAAGTGTAAACGAAGGCGACGCAAGGAGGGACGCGCGGGACAGGTACCCCCAAAATCCCTCTCCCGCTTTTGGCGGGAGAGGGGGGGCCCAAGCGAAGCTTGGGAGGTGAGGGTCTGTACATCGGACTCGGCAAGACCCTCACCTCCCACCGCTTCGCGGTGGGCCCCTCCTCTCCCGTAAAAACGGGAGAGGGTATCACTTCAGCTCCACCCAGGTCGGAGCATGATCGCTCGCTTTCTCCCGCGCCCTCGCCTCGCGGTCGACCCCGGCCGCCTTCAGCCGCTTCGCCGCCGCCTTGTTGAGCAGCAGATGGTCGATACGGATGCCGGCGTTGCGGCCGAAGGCGTTGCGCCAATAGTCCCAGAAGGTGAAGACCGGCTCGTCCGGATGGAGATGACGGATGGTGTCGGTCCAGCCCTGCGCCAGCAGGCGCCGATACTGGGCCTGGGGCTCGGGCTGCATGAGGGCGTCGTCCATCCAGCGCTCCGGCTTGTAGGCGTCGATCGGCGTCGGCGTCGGGATGATGTTGTAGTCGCCGGCCAGAACGACCGGCTCGCTCAGGGCGACCAGTTCGGCGGCGCGGGCGATCAGCCGTTCGTTCCAGGCGAGCTTGTAGTCGAACTTGGGCCCCGGCTGCGGATTGCCGTTGGGGGCGTAGAGGCCGCCGACCAGCACCCCGCAGACCGCCGCCTCGATATAGCGGCTCTGCACGTCCTCCGGATCGCCCGGCAGGCCGCGGCAGGTCTCGACCGGCTCGCAGTCGCGGCCGAGGATGGCGACCCCGTTCCAGCGCTGCTGGCCGTGCCAGACCGCGCCATAGCCCGCCTTCTCGATCGCGCTTGCCGGAAATTTCTCCTGCGGCGCCTTCAATTCCTGCAGGCAGACGGCGTCGGGCCTGGCCTCGGCCAGCCATTCGAGGAGCAGTGGCAGGCGGCGGTTGACGCCGTTGACGTTGAAGGTGGCGATCCTCATCGGCGTCCGAAAGCGTACGGCGGCGCTCGGTTCCGAACATGAGCAATCGCGGTCAAGTGCGGGGAAATGGCGGAAATCCGCGAAAGCCCTGAGTGGCATCGATATTGCTTACGATTACAATTGTGATCGACTCGACGCCTTTCTACCTGATGTCCGACCATGGCGAGGGGGAGCGGCTGCCGCTCAGGCATGGCTGCGTCGTCCTGTCGCGGCTGCAGGGTGGGCGCAGCGCGGTCCGGGCGCTGGCGCCGTCGGTCAAGTTCGTGCTCACCGGGGAGGAGGTCTACAAGATCGACGGCCGCTCGCGGGCGGTGCGGCCGGGCCGCTTCCTGCTGGTCGAGGCCGGGACCGAGTTCGAAGTGTCGACGCCGAGGCCCGACGAGACGGTCGGCCTGTGCGTCTATCTCGGCGTATCGGGGGCGCCGCCCGGGGAGGCCGGGCCGCTCGGCCGGGTCATCGAGGGCTGCGGCGCCGAGCCGCTCGCTCCGCTTCTGTCCCGCTACGCGCGGCTGCTCGCGGCGCGGCCCGAGGCCGGCCCGACCCTGGCCCCGAAGATCGTGCAGCAGGTCGGCGCCGGGGCGGAGGATTATCTGTCGACCTTCGCCAGCCGGCTCGAGCGGCTGAGCGGGCTCAAGCGCTCGACCCGGATCGAGACCCTGCAGCGGGTGGAGCGCGCCCGCGCCTTCATCCACGACCGCCGCGATGCGCCGCTGACCCTGGATGCGATCGCCGGCGAGGCGGCGCTTTCGCGCTTCCACCTCAGCCGAAGCTTCGCCGAGGTGCACGGCCTGCCGCCGCTCGCTTACCATCGGCGGCTTCGGCTGGAAGGCGCGGCGCGGCTGCTGCGGGACGGCACCGCCTCGCCGACCGAATTGTCGCAGCGGCTCGGCTACGGGTCGCTCAGCGCCTTCACCCGCGCCTTCCGCCAGGCCTATGGGGTGCCGCCCAGCCGCGCTCAATAATTGTAGGCGCGCTCGCCATGGTCGGCGAGGTCGAGACCCTCGCGTTCCTGGTCGCGCTCGACGCGCAGGCCGATCGTTCGTCTAACGATCCAGAAGGCGAAAGCGGAGCCCGCCGCGGACCAGAGGATGGCGATGAGCACGGCGGCTCCCTGGACGAGAAGCTGGCGCGGCACCGAATAATCGGGGCCGCCGTGGCCGCCCAGGGCCGGCGCGGTGACGATCGCCGTGCCGAGCGAGCCGGCGATGCCGCCGAGGCCGTGAATGCCGAAGACGTCGAGCGTGTCGTCGATACGGAGGCGGTTCTTCAGCGAGGCGACGAAGCCGTAGCAAAGGCAGGCCGCGAAAGCGGCGAGGAGGATCGCGCCGAGCGGCCCCGAACTGCCCGCGGCGGGGGTTATCGCGACCAGGCCGGCGATTCCGCCCGAGGCGCCGCCGAGCAGTGACGGCTTGCCCGAGACGAGGCGCTCGATCAGCATCCAGGTGAGGATCCCGGCGGCGGGGGCGACGAAGGTGTTGACCATCGCGACGGCGGCCAGGCCCGACGCTTCGAGCGCGGAGCCGGCGTTGAAGCCGAACCAGCCAGCCCAGAGCAGGCCGGCCCCGACCAGCGCAAGGGCCAAAGAGTGGGGCGGAGTCGCTTCCTTGAGGAAGCCGATCCTTTTCCCCGCGAAGAAGACTCCCACCAGCCCGGCCACGCCCGAATTGACGTGAACGACGGTGCCGCCGGCGAAATCGAGCGCTCCCATCGCGAAGATCAGCCCGCCCGGCGCCCAGACCATGTGGGCGAGCGGCGCGTAGACGAGGGTCAACCAGATCGCCGTGAAGGCCATGATCGCGGCGAATTTCACCCGCTCGGCGAGCGCGCCGACGATCAGCGAGGCGGTGATCGCGGCGAAGGTCATCTGGAAGGCGGCGAAGACGAGCTCGGGAAGGCCACTGCCGGCGGTGAAGGTCGGGACGACCGAATCGCCGTCGATGCCGGCGAGGAAGGCCTTGCCGAGGCCCCCGGCCAGCGCCGACCCCTCGGCGAAGGCGAGCGAATAGCCCCAGCCGACCCAGATCAGGATCGAGGCGGCGGTGATGCCGAGGATCTGGGTGAGGATCGAGAGCATGTTCTTGGTCCGCACCAGCCCGCCGTAGAAAAGGGCGAGGCCCGGCAGAATCATCATCAGGACCAGGATCGTCGAGACCAGCATCCAGGCGGTGTCGCCCCGGTCGACGGCCAGTGCCTGCATTCGCCCCGCTCCCACCGCTTCCTCCCTGTCGAAGCTGTCCGAGCGGCGGGAGTCGCGCAAGCTGCCCGGCCGGCGCGGCGCGGCCGGGTGAACAATTCACGTGGGCAGAATCGCGGCACCCTCCGGGCCGAAGGAGAGGCGGGCGGTGAGCAGCGCCCGGAAGACGTTGTAGCCGCCGGTACCCGGATGGAAGGCGTGGAAGAAGAGCTGCGGCGCCCCGTCGAGGCCCGGTGCGACCGAGGCGTGGCCGGGAGCAAGCCACTCGCGGGTCGAGCGGAGCAGCGGCTCGGGCTGCTTCACATAGGGGCCGAGCGGATGCTCGGCCATGGCGACTCCAATGCCGTAGGCGGGGGTCGAGAAATCGTTGCCGGCATAGAAGAGCCAATAGGCACCCTGCTGCAGAGTGACCCACGGTCCCTCGATCAGATGGCCCTCCCAGTCGAGGTCGTTGGCGAGCACGACGGTCGGCTCCCCGACCAGCGATTCGCCGTCGTCGGCGAGGCGCTGGGCGTAGATCGGAGTCCGCATCGCCTCCACGATCGCTCCCGCGACTCCGCTCCCCTCGAGCGCGCGCTTGACCGGCACCCAATTGGCGAGCGCCGCCTCGATCAGCGGCTGCATCAGGAAGAAGCGCTCCATCGGCCGGCGGGTGTTGGCCCAAGATATGATCGCGGCGGCGAAGGCGGCGGTGCGGCGGTCCTCCTCGCCGGCGAACAGCCGCTCGATGAGGTCGGGCCGTTCGCGCAGGAGGCCCGCGAGCGGCCGCGGCCAGACGCCGTTGGTGTCGGCCTTCCAGAACAGGTAGCGGGTGTCGTCCCGGTCGACGAAGATGTGCGAATCGATCACTCCGCCGCTGAGCTGCGGCCGCGCCGGATCCTCCGCCATACCGGTCGTATTCACGGCGGCGCCGGTGAGGAGTGGACGGCCAAGGTCACGCCACGGCCCGAACGGGCCCGCACTCTTGGCGAGGCCGATGGCGAGCGCGTTAGAGGTCTGGCGGGCGGTGTAGCAGAGCCAATATTCGTCGCCGATCCGGGCCATCTCCGGCGCCCAGAAATCGGCGACGCGCCGGCCCTTCGCCGTCCATTCGGGCGCGTGCCCGTCCGGGAAGACGAAGCCGACATGCTCCCAATGCTCGAGGTCGCGCGAGCGCAGGATCGGGAAGGCGTCGGGCGCGTCGTTGGATGTCGCGACCAGGACATAGCCCTCGTCGGTTTTCAGCACTGCCGGATCCCCATAGCCGGCGAGGATGGTCGGCGAGACATTGTCGGTGAGCAGCGGCTGCCACGCGACCTTCCCCGGCGGCGCGGGCTCGCGCTCGGCGAAGGCGTGGGGCCCCCGGGTGCCGAAATCGGCGGCGAGCGCGGCGAAGAAGGCGGCGTAATCCTGCTGCTCGCCGCCCGGCAGCTTGTAGGTCCTCGTCTCGAGGAAGCCGGCCCGGCGGACGTCGAAGCGGGTCCCCTCCCCTTCCTCGAAGGCATCTACTTCAAAGGCGAATCGTGCATTGTCAAGCATCGGCGGCGCGTTAGCGGCCTCGCAATCATCATACAAATGGAATAGCCTTAACCCGGGTCAGGCGGGGCGACGGAGATGGCGACGGCGGCAACGGAAATCGAAGAGCAGGGCTACGATGTCGGGTCGATCATGGGCGGCCTCTACGGCGCCGGCATCATCGCCCTGAAGGGCGCCTTCCCGAGGCCCTGGGTCGAGCGGATGCGCGACGACATAGGGATGCTGTTCGAGGAGGCGCGGCGGGTGCCGGGCGGCGCCCGGCCGCGCGGGCCGCAGCGCTGGTATGTCGAGGTCCATCCCGAGCGCATCGGCGGCTTCGTCGACATCGCGACCCATCCCTGGTTCGTCGCCGTTTGCGAGGCCGTGCTGGGCCCCGATTACCGGATCGTCGAAGTCGGCTTCGACATCCCCTTCCCCGGCGCCGCCGACCAGCCCTGGCACCGCGACTTCCCGGCCCCCGAAGCGACCCTGAAGGGGCGCCGCCTCAACTCGCTGGCCTTCAACCTCACCGCCGTCGACACGAGGCCGGAGCACGGCGCCTTCGAAATCGCTCCGGGCACGCAATGGGACGACCTCACCGGCTGCAAGGACGGCATGTTCCCGCCGAAGGAATGGTGGCCACGCTATATCGCCCGCCGGCAAGCGAAGCTCGCGCAGATGGGCGACATCACCGCCCGCTCGGCGCTGACCATCCATCGCGGCACCGCCAATCGCTCCGACGAATGGCGGCCGGTGCTGGTCGTCGGCGTCGACGCGCCCGACGCCACCAACGCCGATCACCACGATCTCCAGGTCACACGCGCCTATCTCGACTCGCTGCCGCCGCGAGTGAGCGACCATCTCGCCTATCGGATCGCCGACAGCCTGAAGCCGGTCCTGCAGCACCATGTCATCGGCGGGCTGCTCGAACCCGATTATTGAACCGGTCGCGGCGAATTTCGCGCGACTGTGACTCTATGGCCACGGCGGGTCGCGGCCACGGTCGAGGCGGCGAGGGAAGCGACGCCGGCCTCTTCGAAAGTCGACGGCCGAGGGTCGTCGGTTATGGAAGATATACATTATTTCCCCGCTACTTACCGCGCAGCATGAAAAGCAGTGAGGAGGCCGCGGCGACCGCCCGAGCGCGGCGCTGCGACAAAGCGCCGGCTAACGGCGGAAGCCCGGAAACCGAGCCGCGGCTGAACCGGATCATACTGCCGCGTTCAGTCTCGGGAAACTCTCCTGTGGGTAAATGCAGATTAGTCTTGCGGCATGATTCCGAGGCACGTTAATTACGCCCCGGGGAAGAGCTGGAGGGGTTTGTAATGAGTAGACGGGTCAAGGATTTTATCGAGGTCAAGGACGTGACGTCGCTCGACGCTTTGATCGAGCGGCTGACCGATGTGCGCAACAGCCTTCCCGGGGAAGCGGAGCCGGAAGTGAAGATGCGCGGCGACGACATTTTCGGCCGGCACATCTGCGTCAGTTTCTATCGGCCGCAGACCGAGGAAGAGGCCGAGTGCGACGCGCGCTACGCCGAGGCCTATCGCGAATCGCGCGAGCGCGAGCTGAACCGGCTGCAGGACGAGCTGGGCTTCTGCCCCGTCCCGGCGCGCCGGACCGGGAGATTGCGGATCGTCGCATGAGTCTGCCTCCCTGCGGCGAAGCCGTGAGGAGGCAATCCTACCATTCCGCGAAGCTGCCGTCGGCGAGGCGCCAGATGGGGTTGCGCCAGCGGTGGCGGTCCTTGTCCGCCTCGCGGACCGCCTCCTCGTCGATGTCGACGCCGAGGCCCGGGCCCGGCGGGACCGGCAGCCAGCCGTCGACGGCGGTGAGCGGCGCCGGGTCCTTGCAGAAGGTATAG
>JAXDPG010000122.1:0-8184 GCA_034668485.1 Sphingomonadales bacterium | reverse complement strand
TGTTCAAATAGGTGGTGGTGACCATGATATGCTCCCTGGCCGTCGTCACCATCCAGCTCTGATTGAAGGCGTCGGGGGTGACATATTCGCCGAAAAACGTCGCGGCGCCCGGCCATTTCGAGGTGGTGAACGTCCCCTCGCGAAGGATCTTGCGAATTCCCGATTTCTCGAGCGAACCGTGCACGACGCTGCGCATATCCGCCGCCGGAGCAGAATCGTTAATCTCGGCTACCATCACTCCGACCGTCGGATCGCGATCGGGATTCATCGAAAGATACATGAGCAACCCGTCGCCCAGGCTGAGGGCCGGCGAGCCACCGAGTTCCTTCGGCATCTGGGCGAGGGTCTCGTCCGTGCCGCTGACTTGCTGCGCGGCCGCCGGCGACACGGCGAAGAGTGCGAGCGCCAGTACAATCCTGGTCAACGGCATCATCTCAGCGCCTCCTCGATCGCGGCCTCGATCTCGGCGATCTTGAAGGGCTGGCCGGAGACCTTGTTCACCGGGCGGGCGTCGACGAGATATTGGTCGCGGAGCAGCGTCTTCAATTGCCCCTTGTTCATTTCTGGAACGATGATCCGCTCGTAAGACCTTAGAAGGTCTCCGAGATTCCTCGGCAGCGGCCAGATGTGGCGGATGTGAATATGGGCGACGTCAAGGCCGCGATTGCGCGCGCGGCGGACGGCCTGGTGGATCGGGCCGAAGGTCGAGCCCCAGCCGACCACCGCCAGACTGCCCCCCGCCGCGCCGAGGCAGACTTCCTGCTCGGGACATGAATCCGCCACGCCCAGCACCTTGTTCGCTCGGATGTCGGTCATCGCCTGGTGGTTGGCGGGCGAATAATCGATATGGCCGGTGCCGACATTCTTCTCGATGCCGCCGATCCGGTGGGTGAGGCCGGGGCTGCCCGGCCGGATCCAGACCCGCGCCAGCTTGCCGTCCCGCGCATAGGGATTGACCGCCTCCCCTTCCGCCGGCGGCTCGTCGTGGAAATGGACCGGGAAGGGCTCGTAGCCGGCCATGTCCGGCACCCGCCACGGCTCGGCGGCATTGGCGATGTAGCCATCGGTGAGGAGCATCACCGGGGTCATGTACTGGACCGCGATCCGGCACGCCTCGATCGCGCAGTCGAAGGCGTCGGCCGGCGAGCGGGCGGCGATGACGGGCAGCGGCGAATCGGCGTTGCGGCCGTAGACGGCCTGGTAGAGGTCCGACTGTTCGGTCTTGGTCGGAAGGCCGGTCGAGGGCCCGCCGCGCTGCGAGTTGACGATGACCAAGGGCAGCTCCGCCATGATGGCGAGCCCCATCGCCTCCATCTTGAGCGCGATGCCGGGCCCCGAGGAGGAGGTGACTCCGAGGCTGCCGGCATAGCTCGCCCCGATCGCCGAGCCGATCGCGGCGATCTCGTCCTCCGCCTGGAAGGTGGTGACCCCGAATTCCTTGAGGCGCGAGAGATGATGGAGGATCGCCGAGGCGGGCGTGATCGGATAGCCGCCGAAGAACATCGGCAGCCCGGCGAGCTGGGCGCCGGCGACCAGCCCCAGCGACACCGCCTCGGCGCCGGTCACGGTCCGGTAGAGGCCGGGCTCCGCCGGGGCCGGATCGAGGTGGCGCTGCGGGATCTGGCCGCCAATCTCGGCGGTCTCGCCATAGGCATGGCCGGCGTTCAGGGCGGCGATATTGGCCTCGGCGAGCTCGGCCGCCTTGGCGAACTTGGAGCGGAGCCAGTCGACGATCGGCTCGCGGTCGCGGTCGAACATCCACAGCGCGAGGCCGAGCGTCCACATGTTCTTGCAGCGCAGGGCCTCCTTGTTGCCGAGGCCGAACGGCTTCACCGCGTCGAGGGTGAGCTGCGAGATGTTGAACTTGATGACCTGCCAGCGGGCGAGGCTGCCGTCCTCGAGCGGATTGCCCGCATAGCCGGCCTTGGCGAGATTGCGCGCGCCGAACTCGCCCTCGTCGGCGATGATCAGGCCGCCGGGCTTGAGGTCGTCGACGTTCACCTTGAGCGCCGCCGGGTTCATCGCAACGAGGACGTCGGGCGCGTCGCCGGCGGTCTCGATCGAAGCCGAGCCGAAATTGATCTGGAAGGCGGAGACTCCGAAGGTCGTCCCCTGAGGCGCCCTGATCTCGGCCGGAAAATCGGGAAAGGTGGCGAGGTCGTTGCCGGCGAGAGCGGTCGACAAGGTGAACTGGCCGCCGGTCAGCTGCATACCGTCGCCGCTGTCGCCGGCGAATCGGACGACGACGGCCTCGGGCACCGTCTCGGCGGCCTGATCCTCGGGGGTGACGCAGTGGGTGGCCGTGGCCAATCTGGCTTCCTTCATCGCGGGGTCGCGGACGACCCTAGCGGCGCCCGCGCGGGGCGACAACTCGCGACCCGTCCGGCGGGAGCCATTCCCGCCGGCATCCGGCTGCGATGAAAGCTGGATAGGGTCTCGGGCCGGCCACTCGACGCGGCCCGGGCGGCCTCAGTTGGACGAGCTGTTCGACTCGTCCGTCCGGTCGGCGGACTCCTCGCGCTCGCTGCGGGCCGGCTGCTCGCGCAGGACGATGGTCTTGCAGATCCGCCGGGTTCCGATTCGGCTCTCCGAATTCTCCTCGACGCGGCAGATCTTCTTGGTCTTGGGCTGGGCCGGCTGCTCTTCGGCCGCCGCGGCCACGCCGCCGGCCAGCAGGGCGACGGCAACCGCCGCCATGATGTTGAAATTGCGCATTTAATCCCTCCGCTCGGACGCGGCCTTTGCCCGATTTGAGGCCGAGAAGTCAAGCGCGATAAGCCCTGAGCGGGCGCTGTCGGCGGCCGCCGCCGCGCCCGAGCGCCATTGGCGCCGGCGGGCCTTGGCCATAAGGAGGGGGGATGAGCGACCCCTATGTGCGGCCCGACGTGCGCACCTTCCTCGATTATTACAACGCCCTGCCCGGGCCGCGCGCGCACCAGGCGGGGCCGAACCAGGCCCGGGCGATGATCCTCGCGTCGCGCCACGTCGCCGATGCCGAGGTCGGCGAGCTTGCCGTGATCCGCGACCTCGCCTGCCCGGGACCGGCCGGCGAGATCCGGCTGCGCCTCTACGATCGCCGGCCAAGCCGCGAGGCGGGGCCGCTCCTCCTCTTCTTCCACGGCGGCGGCTTCGTGTTCGGCGACCTCGACACCCACGAGCCGTTCTGCGCCGAGATCGCGCGCCGGCTCGACCTGCCGGTGGTTGCGGTCGACTACCGGCTCGCCCCCGAGCACCCCTTCCCGGCCGGCGCCGAGGATTGCATCGCCGCGGCGCGATGGGCGGCGGGCAGCCCGCTTGAGCTCGCCCGGCCGGCGACCGGGCTGGTCACCGCCGGCGACAGCGCCGGCGGCAATTTCGCGATCGTCGTCGGACTCGCCTTGCGCGACCAGCCCGCGGCGGTGCCGGTGATCGCGCAATGGCCGATCTATCCTGCCGCCGATCCCGCCAAAGGCTATCCCTCCTACAAGGATTTCGGCGAAGGCTATTTCCTCAGCCACGAGGGCATGCGGTGGTTCGACGGCTGCTACCGGCCCGACCCGCAGGACTGGCGCTATTCGCCCTTGCTCAAGAGCCAGGCCGGAATGCCGCCGACCCTCGTCCAGACCGCGAGCCTGGATCCGATCCGCGACCAGGGCCGCGCTTATGCCGCCGCCTGCGCCGAGGCGGGAGTGCCGGTCGTCTTCCTCGAGGCGAGAGGCAATATCCACGGCTACATCAACCTGAGGCGCGCCATCCCCTCCTCTCAGGGCGACATCGAAGCGGGCTGCGCGGCGCTGAAGCTGATCCTCGTCGAGGCGGTACGATGAGCGTCGTCCCAGCGAAGGCCGGGACCCCAGGGGTTGACCGGCGCCGTTGCCCATGCAGCGCGCCAATCCCGCCTGCGCCCTTCACTCGCCGGGGTCCCAGCCTTCGCCGGGACGACGCGCCATGAAGGACATCGGCTACCGCCCCGCCGTCGGCATCATGCTGGTCAACCCGCAAGGCCGGGTCTGGGTCGGGCAGCGGCTCGATAGCAGCCTCGACGCCTGGCAGATGCCGCAGGGCGGCCTCGACCCGGGCGAGGCGCCGCTCGACGGGGCCCTGCGCGAGCTCGAGGAGGAGACCGGCATAAGGCCGGACCTGGTCGAGATCGTCGCCCGGCACGGCGAGGAGCTTTACTACGACCTGCCCGAGGATTTGATCGGCAAGGTCTGGAAGGAGCCGTGGCGCGGCCAGCGCCAGACCTGGTTCCTCGCCCGCTTCCTAGGCACCGACGAGGACGTGGACATCGCCACCCCCGACCCCGAATTCCGCGCCTGGAGATGGGCCGAGCCGTCCGAGCTTGCGGCCCTGATCGTCCCCTTCAAGAGGAAGCTCTACGAGGACGTGGTGGCGGCGTTCCGCGAGTGGCTCTGACGTCGCCCTGAACTCGTTTGGCAGTTGTCCCCTTTAGACATGTAGGGGGCGATTGCCAACGAAAGTTCAGGAAAATGGACCGAGTTGGACGAACGAAGGAGGGATGCCTTTCCGACTCCACAAGCGGAACCGGAAGGGGCAGGTTGGGGCGATGGCCGAGACACGCCTTTCGACTCTGCGGGCGCTTTGGGCGCCGAAGTTGGTTCGCATTGCATTACTGCTCGTCGCCACCGTGGCTGGTTACGACAGCTTCTCCAGCCAATTCGGATTTCCCACGCTTGGGCGACTGCTGGGCGTGAGCGGCTCGCTTCTGCCTTGGTGGGGTTGGCTGTTGGTCGTTCAGGGGGTGTTTGTTTACGCCCTGTTCGAATATGTCCGAAGGGCGGTCGCGCCGACTGCGGATCCCTCTTCCGGCGATGAAGCAGCCAGTACAGAAGTCCTTATCCTCGCACTTAAAGCAAAGCTAAACTCTTTGAGTGAAAACCAAAAAGCCTTTTCCGAGTTTGAGGAAAAGGCAATGAAGAATGTTGGAGTTGCTAACGATATAAGTCGACTGTTGAGTGATCGCATTGAGCAAATTGATAGCAAGGTGTCTAAGGGGCACCAGCACTTCGGAGAGGTTGAAGGAAAAATGCTCGAAGCGGTGAAAAGGCTGGAGGCTCAACAGTCTGTGAGCGAGCAGTTTATGCGTAGGCAGGTGGCGTCGCTCCGCCAGGCCCTTACGGCCATCTTCCATCGCGAGCAACTTCAGACCTTGGCGACGGAGGTGGAAGCCCGAGCGGCAGAGTTGATCACGCCAACCACTCATGGCGCGTGCTATGAAGACGCGGACCAGTGGGAGGCTTGGATCGAGAAGTTTTTCGCTTGGAGAGGCGTAGTGCAACAGTGGGTCGATATCGCTGAGGCGTATTCACCCCATACAGACATACAGGTGTTTGACGTCCATCCTGACCAACTCCAGGAGAAGGGAGTCGCTAAGGTTGACCAGTTCCCTGACCCGGAAGCCTTTATTGCCTACAAGGGGTTCTGGATTCTGTTAAAACAGTGGCGGGAGCGCCGCGAGCAGGTCGAGCAAGCGGTGCAACAGGCGGCATTTGAAGGCGCGACGACCGAGGAGAAACCGGTTATTTTGGGGGATGGCATGTCAGGGAAGGGGCTGTTCCCGAAATGAGTGACTCAGACCGCTTCGACCGCCTCCTGAAGGCGATGGCTTCCGGTTCGGCCCCTAGCGCACGAAGGAAAAGAGCAGTCGGTCGAGCATCAGGTGAGGAACAGCTCGCATGTTCCAGCGATACTCAAACTCCCCCAGATACTTCGGAAGATGCTTCCCGCTGACATGAATGTGGGTGCCGTTGATCCCGCGCTTTAGGAGCGCCCAGAAGCCCTCAATCGCGTTAACGCCATGCCCTTGGGCGTTCACATACTGCCCCGCCTTATGACTGACCGTCTTATGATCGAAGCCGCAAGCGTCAAGCTGGCGATAGCTGCCGAACTCGTCCGTGCAAATGGTGGTGCCGGGGAGGATTTGAGATTGGATTAGGTCCGTCATCGGCTCGCGACGGCGGCTCGTCACAACAGTCGTCACCAGTTCGCCGCCGCGCTCCAGCATGCCTACCACGGTCGTCTTGTTGCCCTTGTAACCGTGGCCCATGCCAGACACCGAACCGCCGATCAGCGTCTCATCAATCTCGACAATGGAGCCGGCACCGCCGAGCGGATCATCGCTATCGAGGGAGGCCATATACTTGCGGATTTCGTGGCACATCCGCCACGCGGTTTTGTAGGTGACGCCTAGGTCGCGCTCGACACGCTTGGCGGCAACGCCGTTGCGCGTCGTCACGAACTGGAACATGACATAAAACCAATCGCGGAGTGGGGTGCGGGTGCGGTCGAACGGCGTCCCGGCAGTCGGATAGACCTGATAGGCGCACCAATTGCACTGGTAGGAGCGGCGAGCCTTCACCCTCGAAAACTTGGCGGGGCGGTCGCAGCCGGGGCAATCGAAGTCGCGCCCGTAGCGGACCTGAAACAGGTGATCGAGGCAGCTTTCCTCAGTCGGGAAGCGCTCTTGGAACTGGCGGAGGGTCGGGGCTTTGCTCATAAGCCATTATCTAGCACATCGCCTTACATGTCGCAAGGGGATAATCGCCAACTCGTTTCAGGGTCCAGCTGGTCGCGCGCCGGGGAAGCGGAGAGTGGATCCTGAAACAAGTTCAGGGTGACGGGCGGGTGTTGGCTTTGCCCCGCCTGTGCGGCTAGAGCCTTCCCATGCGGGGTCTGACGAGCGACGAGGCGGCGGCGGTCGAGCGGGCGGGCGGCGAGCCGATGCTGGGCCGGGTGGAGGCCTGGTCGGGGATCAACAGCGGCTCGCGCAACCTCGACGGCCTCGGCCTGCTCGCCGGCCTGCTCGCCGACGCCTTCGCCGTTTTGCCGGGCGCTCTGACGCTGCGCGATCCGGCGCCGGTCGAAGCGCTTGCCCCGGACGGCTCGCTCGGCCTCGTCGAGCACGGCCGCAACCTCCACCTCGCGGTCCGCCCGGAAGCACCGGTGCAGCTGCTCTTCACCGGCCACATGGACACGGTGTTCGCGCCCGACCATCCGTTCCGGGACGTCTTCTGGCGGGAGGAAGGCGTGCTCGGCGGTCCGGGCGTGGCCGACATGAAGGGCGGCCTCGCGGTGCTGCTGGCGGCCCTGACGGCCGTCGAGGCCTCGCCGCTCGCGCCGCGGCTCGGCTACGAGCTGGTGATCAACTCCGACGAGGAGGTCGGCTCGCCCGGCTCGGCGACGCTCATCGAAGAGGCCGCGCGCGGCAAGCGCGCCGCCTTCACCTACGAGCCTGCCGCCCTCCCCGACGGGACTCTGGCCGGCGCCCGGCCGGGCAGCGGCAATTTCTCGCTCGTCGTCCGTGGCCGAAGCGCCCATGCCGGCCGCAATCCCGAGGAGGGCCGCAACGCGCTCCTCGCCGCGGCCGAGCTGGCGCTTCGCCTGGCCGAGGCCGGTGGGGCGGGCCTCAGCGTCAACCCGGCGAAGATCGACGGCGGCGGCCCCAACAACGTCGTCCCCGATCATGCAATCCTGCGCATGAATATGCGGCCCGCGGAGGCGGCCGGCCAATTCCGGGCGCAATCCGCGCTGGAGGAGATCGTGGCGGAGGTGGCCGCCAGGCGAGAGGTGCGCATAAATATTCACGGCGGCTGGGGCCGGCCGCCCAAGCCGCTCGACGGCGCGGCACGAAAGCTGTTCGACCTGGTGAAAAGCTGCGGCGGCGATCTCGGCCAGCAGATCGGCTGGCGCGACAGCGGCGGAGTCTGCGACGGCAACAACATCGCCGCCTGCGGCGTGCCGGTCGTCGACACGATGGGCGTGCGCGGCGGCGCCATCCATTCGGACCTGGAATATCTGATCGTCGACAGCCTCGCCGAGCGGGCGCGATTGTCGGCTCTGGCCATCCTCAGGCTGGCCCGGGGGGAGGGTTTGTGAGCTTTCGGATCAGGCCGGCGCGCAACGAGGATTTCCAGGCGCTCTACGAGATGGCGAAGCTGACCGGCGGCGGCTTCACCAACCTTCCCGCCGACCGCGGCGCGCTGGTGGACAAGCTGATCCGCTCGGAACAAGGCTTCGCGACGAAGACCGAGGCGCCCGGCGACGAGCTCTACGTCTTCATGCTTGAGAATGTGGAGACCGGGCAGATCCGAGGCACCTGCCAGATCTTCGGCATGGTGGGCGTCGACACGCCCTTCTACAGCTACCGGATCAGCACCCTGACCCAGACCTCCAAGGCGCTGGGCC
>JAXDPG010000121.1:0-6056 GCA_034668485.1 Sphingomonadales bacterium | reverse complement strand
CGCGCGCCCGCTCCTGAAGGATGTTCAGCAGCCTCTTGCGGCCGATGCCGATGAAGCCGTGTCCGGACGAGCGCACCGTCTGGCCATGGATATGGACCTCGATATCGTCCCAATGGGCGAACTCGCTTCGGATGATCGCGCCCGAGACCGGATCGTTGGCCATCAGGTTTTCGACGGTCTGGTCGGAGAAGACGACGCCCCAGCCGAACGTGTCGTCGGGCCGGTTGCGCTCGAAAAGGTCGATCTCGTGCGCCGGGTCGCGCAGCTTCATCGAAATCGCGAAATAGAGCCCGGCGGGTCCCCCGCCCAGGCACGCGATGCGCATCGCTTTCTCCTCCTGGGCGAGGGGTAGAGCGGCGGGGAGGGGGAGGCAAGGGCGTGGGGTTGGCCGTCATGCCAGCGCAGGCTGGCATCCCGGCGGGTGAAAGGGGCAGGCGTTCTTCACCCGCCGGGGCCCCTGCCTAGGCTGGGGGGACGGATGGCCGCGGTCACGGCGAGTTGGGCGATTTGTTGCCCTGGGGCTGCTGACCGTCTCTGCGTTTCTTCTTGCCGCCCAGGATGATCGCGCCCCCGACGACCGCGGCCACCCCGGCGGCGCCGAGCAGCGCATCGCCCTTGCCGCTTTTGCCTTTGCCGCCGCCGCCGCCGGGCTCGGCGGTGGTTCGGAGCAGCGACTGGAGGGCCATCAGCCCGTCTGCCGAGATCTGGAACGGGCCGATCGGCGGAGCGCCGACGCGCGGGGCGTAGAGGGCCAGCCCGGGACGGTCGAGAGTCACCTGGCTCGCCCCCACGGTCACGTCGATCGCCCCGGGACGGGTGTCCCCCTGGGTGCGCGGGCCCGGGCCGCGAAGCACGATCAGCGACGCTTCGCTCTCCTTCGCCTTGACCTTGCGGCCGACCGCGGGTTCGCGCCCGGCGATCCGGATCGCATCCGCGCCGACGACGCCCTCGAAGATGGTGCCGCGGACTCCGATCGTGGCGACGGGGGTGCGGACCGAGACCGGACCCGACGGCTTCCCGAGCGAGCGGCCGGACATGAAGCGGAAGGCGCCGCGGGTGACGCTGACGCCGGTCGAACGGCTGTTCGCCGCCGGATCGTAGACGAAGCGGTCGACCGCCACCCGGGCGTTGGCGCCGACGGTGAAGGTGGTCCGGTCGAGGAGGAGGATCTGGAGCTGGCTCGCGGCGCCGGTATTGACCTCGTCGTTGAGGAAGACCCGCTCGCGAAGCACCGCCGGCCGCATCTTCTTCGTCGCGGCGCCCCGGATCTGCACCTTGTTGCGGACTGCGGCATTGATTCCGACCGAACCGGCCTGTGCGAGCAGGGGCGAGGTCGCCACGCTCGCGGCGGCGACCGCCGCGATGATCCGGCGGCTCATTGCCTCTTCCCCCTCCTCGCGGCCGCCGGACGCGGCACCGGACCGCAGGCGGCAGCGACTCCAGCCCAGTCCGGATCGTCGATCCGCTTTCCGGCCAGCAGGCCGAGCTCGATCTCGGCGCCCTGGCGGTCGTCGAGGCGGCAGAGCAAGGCGGCGTAGAGCAGGCGCGGCGGCACCGCCTCCGGATGGGCGAAGAGCACGCGCTCGAGCGTGCCGAGCGCACCAACGAGGTCGGTGGCGGCGATCTGACGCCGGGCGAGGGCCAGGCCGCTGTCGACCTGCCGGGTGGCGGTGACGAGCGTGTCGGGGTCCTCCTGCGCGGCCGCGGCCGGGACGAGCAGGGCAGCGGCGGAAAGGCCGAGCAGGACGCGCAACATCTTGAAGCTCATGGCCGCCTCCCGTTGGGGAGCCTCATTTGACTAAAAGCTATCATTCGCGCACCGTCGCAGCAACTTCATTCGGCTTCGGGCAAGGACCGGTCGGGCACCATGCGGGGGATATGGCGCAAGAGGGCATCGGGGGCCACGCGCCGGTCCCGCCTCGTGCTCGCCGGGCTTCTGCCCGTGCTGCTCGTGGCGCTGGCGAAGCTCGCGGCCCCGTCCGGCTTCGCTCAGATTAGCGGGCTCGTCTTCGACGCCTACCAGCGCGCTTCCCCCCGCTTGTACCGCGATGCGGGGGTGCGGGTGGTCGATATCGACGAGGAGAGCATCAGCCGGCTCGGCCAATGGCCGTGGCCGCGTACCGACCTCGCGGCGCTGACCAGGAAGATCGCCGATTCGGGCGCGGCCGCGATTGTGTACGACATCGTCCTTTCGGAAGCGGACCGCACCTCGCCCCGTTTCGTCGCGGAGCGCGAGGCGGGGCAGGGGGCCAGCCCGGCCCAGCTCGCCGCGCTTCGAGCGCTTCCCGACCACGACGCCGGTTTCGCGGCCACGCTCGCGCGCGCGCCCACGGTGCTCGGCTTCTTCCTGACCCAGGATCGTCCCGGCGCCGCCGTTCGACCGAAGGCGGGGTTCGCCGTCGCGGGCACCGATCCCGGCGCCAGCCTCACCAATTATTCGGGCGCGATCCTGCCGCTGGCGCCGTTCCAGGAGGCCGCGGCAGGGATGGGATTCGTCTCGATCAAGGGGGATTCGGACGGGATCGTCCGCCGAGTGCCGCTGGTCGCAAGGGCGAACGGCGCGCTGGTGCCGTCGCTGGCCGCGGAGGCGCTCCGGGTCGCCCAGGGCGCCGGCGGGCTCGTCGTCAGGAGCAGCGACGCCAGCGGCGAGACCAATGCCGGAGCGCCCGAGATGGTCGGCCTCAAGATCGGGGCGGCCGAGGTGCCGGTCACCGAGCGGGGCGAGATGTGGATGCATTATACCCGCCCCGCGCCGGACCGCACGGTGCCGGCCTGGAAGCTCCTGTCGGGCCGGCTTCCGGCGGCGGAGATGGAGCGCCTGTTCTCCGGCCGAATCGTCCTGATCGGCGCCGGCGCGATCGGCCTTCGCGACCTGGTGGCGACGCCGATGCAGGAGCGCGAGCTCGGAGTGGTCCTCCACGCCGAGGCGGTCGAGCAGATGGTGCTGGGCGATTTCCTGGAGCGCCCCGACTGGACGGCCGGGCTTGAAATGGCCGTGCTGCTCGGCGCCGGCCTCCTCCTCGCCTCGCTGCTTCCCTCGATCGGCGCACTGCCGGGGGCGCTCCTGGCCGGCGGGCTCATGTCGGCGGTCGGCGGCGGCAGCTGGTACGCCTTCAAGTCGAGGAACCTGCTGGTCGATCCGACCGCGCCGATGCTCGCCTTGCTCGGCTGCTACCTGTTGGTGACCCTGTTCACCTACGTCCGCGAGGAGAAGCAGCGGCGCTACATACACGGCGCCTTCGACCGCTATCTTTCGCCCGAGCTGGTCAAGCGCATCACCGACGATCCGAGCCGGCTGGAGCTGGGCGGCGAGGTTCGGGAGATGACGGTCCTGTTCTGCGACATACGCGGTTTCTCCCATATTTCGGAGGGGCTGGGCCCGCAGGAGGTGATCCGCTTCCTGATCGCCTTCCTGACCCCGATGACCGACCTCCTCCTCGCCCGGCGAGCGACGATCGACAAATATATCGGCGACGCCATCCTCGCCTTCTGGAACGCGCCGCTCGACGATCCCGACCAGCACGAAAATGCCGCCCGGGCCGCGCTGGAGATGCTCCGCCGCCTCGAGGAGCTCAACGAGACGATGGCGGAGCGCAAGGACGCCTCGTGGCCGGGGCGGGTC
Organism: Sphingomonadales bacterium; assembly: GCA_034668485.1. Classification (GTDB taxonomy): domain Bacteria; phylum Pseudomonadota; class Alphaproteobacteria; order Sphingomonadales; family Sphingomonadaceae; genus Allosphingosinicella. Next base: position 2,434 of record JAXDPG010000121.1, on the reverse strand, counting down.
GAGATCGGGATCGGCCTCAATGCCGGGCCCTGCTGCGTCGGCAACATGGGCTCGGCCCAGCGCCTGTCCTACTCGCTGATCGGCGACACGGTGAACCTCGCCTCGCGAATTGAGGGCCTGACCAAGGGCTACGGCATCCGAATCCTGATGGGCGAGGAGCTGGCGCGGGCGCTCCCGACCTTCGCGATCCTGGAGGTGGACCGGGTCCGGGTCGTCGGGCGGGACAGGGCGGCGACGATCCACGCCTTGCTCGGCGACGAGGCGCTGGCACGGACGACCACCTTCACCGCCTTCGCGACCGGCCACGCCAAGCTGCTGGACGACTATCGCCATCGCCGCTGGGACGAGGCGGAGGCGGCGCTCGCCGGGAATGAGGAAATGGCGGCGGGTTACGGCCTCGCAAAGCTTTATGCCCGCTATCGCGCCTCCATCCAGGCATGCCGCGACCACCCGCCGGTCGAAGGCTGGGAAGGAATTACGGTCGCCGAGACGAAGTAGCCTGGTGTTTCATCCAAAGCACCGAAGGACCAAAGAGACTGGGGCAGCGCGCAGGCCGGGATTTGACGGCGGGGCTTCGTTGGAGCGACACAGTCGCTCCTTACTGTCGGGGAGCCGGCGGGCGCATGCCGGCGATTGAACGGCTCCGGGCCCTTTGGTGCTTTGGTGCTTGGGGTGAAAGCTTCAGGCCTTCGCATCGAACCCATGGACGAGGAGGACGATGCCGTCCGACGCGGCGAAGCGGTCCACCGCGATCGCCCGATATTCTTCGGAATCCATCCAGCGCCGCGCGCCGGCCTCATCGGGGAAAGCGATGAGGTTGAGCTTCCCCCCATCCCACCGCCCTTCGAGCGGCAGCGGGGCCTCGTCGGCGGCGAGCAGACGCCCGCCATATTGATTCAGCACCGGCATGAAAGCGCCGGCGTAGCGGTCGTAGCGGTCGCGGTCGTGGATCCGGATTCGGGCGACGATGTAGACGGTCATCAATGTCTCCCCGCTCCGGCCAGGGCCGCCTCTGTCTCGGCGACCAAGGCTCGCACGAGTTCGGCCGCCGGGAGCTCGCGCACGAGGCGCAGGCCTTGGCCAGCCCACAAGGACAGCAGGTCCGCCCGGCCCAGTTCCGCCGCTCTCGTCCTGAGCGGACGGGTGAGCGCGTTCTGCCAGGGGAAAGGCAGGATCTCGGCGTCGGCCATCTCGCGCAGGAAGCGGTTGTCGATCCCTCGCGCCGGCCGGCCGGAAAAGGCGGGGGTGATGCGGGTGGAATCTTCGGCCGAGTCGAGAAGCGCCCGCCGGTAGGGCGCGGGTGTGCCCGCCTCGGGGCAGGTGAGGAAGGCGGTGCCGAGCTGCACCGCGGCGGCGCCGAGGGCGAGGGCCGCGGCGATTCCGCGCCCGTCCATGATCCCGCCCGAGGCGATGACCGGCACGTCGACCGCGTCCGCCATTTGCGGCACCAGCGCCATCGTTCCGATCATTCCGGCCTCGAAGCTCGCCGTGTAGCTGCCGCGATGGCCGCCCGCCTCGCTGCCCTGTGCCACCACCGCGTCGACGCCGGAGCGGCGCAGACCGACCGCCTCCGCCACGGTCGTGGCCGTGCCGATAAGGCAGATGCCCCGATTCTTGACAGCTTCCACGGACCCGGCCGGAATCTCCCCGAAGGCGAAGCTGAACACGGCCGGCGCGCTGTCGAGCAACGCCTCCATCTGCGCGTCGAAGTCCGGATGAGGCTCGGCGGGCAGGTCGCCCGGCGCCGGCAGCGACAGCGCCTCGAACCAGGGCGCCAGCCGCTCCAGCGCCGGACCGGCGTCCGCCGGTGCCGGCGTCGAGGGGAGCGGCGCGAACAGGTTGAGGCCGAACGGCCGCGAGGTCAGCTGGCGAATCCGCCGCGCCGTCGCCCGGATCGCATCCGGCTGCAGATAGGCGGCGCCGAAGATGCCGAGGCCGCCGGCCTCGCTCACCGCCGCGACCAGCTCGGGCGTGTCGCCGGCGCCGGCGAGCGGGGCCTTGATGATCGGCTGCTCGATGCCGAGGCTCGCGACGAACTTCATGCCGGCGAGATGTGCCTCGGCCGTTCTTCGCAGGCAAGTCCGGAGCGCCGCCGCCGACATTGCCGAAGACCACCGTGACCGGACCCGCGAACGGGCTGGGGCCGTCGACGCCGTCGGGCCATTGTCGCCGCCTCAATGATGCGCGCGCGACATCCGGCTGAGGATCTGCTGGGCGCGGCGGCTCACCACGCACCATTGGTGCGCCCCGTCGAGGTCGAGCTTGCGGAGCCGCTCGGCGGCGCGCCGGTGGGCATAGGATGGGGCATCTTCGCCATGTTCGACGACGGCGTCCTGGGCGAGGCGCGAAAGCGCCCCTTCGGCTTCATGGCCCATAAGCGCGTGGCTCTCCAATCGGTCTCCGGCTTAGTCCCGCCGTCCGCCAATTTATGTCG
>JAXDPG010000120.1:0-3036 GCA_034668485.1 Sphingomonadales bacterium | reverse complement strand
GACTTGCGGGATGGCGGCGAGCTTCTCGGCGGCGCGGCTGGGGCCGAAGGCCAGTGGCGTCGGCGGCAGGCCAAGGGCAATGCCGCTGCCGGTCAGCTTGATCGTGCAGTGGTGGACCGGCCCCTGGCCGTTATTGTCCCACGAATGCACGGTGAAGATGTGGTAGTCCGAGCCCCCGCCGGCGGGTGGGACGATGATCGCTGAATGGCAGGAGGAGGAATCCCCGCCGAGCGGCGGGGCCGTTAGCGCTATGTGGTTCTGGTCGTAGACCTTCGAGCCGTCGGTATAGAAAAGCAGGTTGCCGCTGGCGTCGGCGACGCTCGCGCAGCCCTCCTTGGAGCTGAAGCCGTTGGGAAGGAGCGCAGTCGGCCCGCCGCCGGTGAAGCTGACATGGCATTGGTCGCCGAACGTCCAGTAATGATCGTACCCCGCCATCGTCCCCCCCGGTCCGGACCGAGGCGATGACATCCTTGTCCTCGGCGGAGCATCCTATCATGAGCAGCACAGGACTGCGCTGTCGGGATGCCACCATTTCGGACCCATTCGGGCGAGTGGCATCGGCCTCTTTTCAGATCATCCGGAGGGTGCTACAATTGTAGCACCATCTCGCTCGAATCGTGCCGAAAGAGGGAAGACCATGAAGGCCGCATTGATCGCAACAGCAACCCTCGCGCTGACGCTCGCCGTCGGCGCAACTCCAGCTGCCGGCGCGGGCGAGGAAAATCTCTCTGCCCTGATCAACCGCGAGCTTCGCTCGGGCGGGTCGTGGTTCACGCCCGAAGAGCGGAGGGTGATCGAGAGGAAGTGCGGCTATGCGCCCGGCGAGTGGGACGGGTTCGAGGCCAATCTGTCGGACGGGCGGTTCACCTGCCGCAACGGACGGGTGGTGGAGGGCGATGCCGAGATGACCGCCTTGCTTCGCGCCGCGGAGCCGAGGATCGAGGCTCGGGTCGCAAAGGTGATGGCCAGCGCCGGCGTCAAAGCGGCGATTTCGCGGGTCGCGGCGACCGCGGCGGCAGAGGCGATGGGCGAGGTGGAGGCGCTACGGCGACGCTGAGCGCTCTGCAAATTTTTGCAAAGGCGGCATCTTGCAGCCGGCTTGCCTGCCCCGCTTTACGGCTCGATCTGTGGGAATACCGGCCCGAATCGTTGCGAAAAACGCTCGTCCCGTGGCGATCCCTGTCGAAAAACGGCGCAGGAAATGGCGGATTTCCGCGATTTCTGGACGGAAAGGGATTCGGGAGGGGGTTTTCGCGGTTTTTCCTCCACTTTCCTCCAGTCGGAGGGCGAAGGCTCTACAGGCAGGCTTCGAGGTACGGCTGGTCGAAGCCGAACTGCTTGGCCTTCTCGAGCGTGTAGGGCCTCAGCCCCATCGTCCTGTACTCGCCGATGATCTTGCCGTCGGCGGTCTCGTCGAGATATTCGAACTTGAACAATTCCTGGGTGACGATGACGTCGCCCTCCATGCCGATCACCTCGGTGATGTTGGTGCAGCGCCGCGAGCCGTCGCGGAGGCGCTTGACCTGGACGATGAGGTCGACCGAATCCGCGATCTGGCGGCTGATCGCCTCCTTGGGCACCTTGATGTCCGACATCATCACCATGTTCTCCATGCGCGCCAGGCATTCGCGCGGGGAGTTGGAGTGGAGGGTGGCCATCGAGCCGTCGTGGCCGGTGTTCATCGCGGCGAGCAGGTCGAAGCATTCGCTGCCCCTGATCTCGCCGAGGATGATCCGGTCCGGCCGCATGCGAAGCGCGTTGATGACGAGGTCGCGGATCGAGATCGCGCCCTGGCCCTCGAGGTTGGGCGGCCGCGTCTCGAGCGGCAGCCAGTGCGGCTGTTGGAGCCGCAGCTCGGCGGCGTCCTCGATGGTGATGACGCGCTCGCCCGGGTCGATCAGCTTGGACAAAGCGTTCAGCATCGTCGTCTTGCCCGAGCCGGTGCCCCCGGAGATGATGATGTTGAAGCGGCTGGCGCCGGCGATCTTCAGCACCGTCGACATCTTGTCGGAGAGCGAGCCGAAGGTCTTCATCATGTCGACCGTGATCGGCTTCTCGGAGAATTTGCGGATCGAGATGGCGGTGCCGCGAAGCGAGAGCGGCGGGATGATGACGTTGACCCGGCTTCCGTCCTGGAGCCGGGCGTCGGCGAGCGGCGTCGTCTGGTCGACCCGGCGGCCGACCTTGTTGACGATGCGCTGGGCGATCTGGAACAGATGCTCCTCGTCGCGGAACTGGATCTGGGCGATCTCGAGCTTGCCCTTGCGCTCGATGTAGGTCTGGTTCGGCCCGTTGACCATGATGTCGGAGATGTTCGGGTCCGAGAGCAATTCCTCGAGCGGGCCGAGGCCGAGAAGCTCGTCGACCAGCACCTTCTCGAGTGCGAACTGCTCGCGGCGGTTGAGGTTGATCTTCAGCTCGGCGAGCACCTCGCCGATGATCGGGCGGAACTCCTCGGCGAGCTCGTCCTTGCTGAGCGTCGCCGCCGCTTCCGGGTCGACGCGCTCGAGCAGGCGGGGGAGGACCTGCTCCTTGATGCGGTGGATCGAGGCCTCGAAGCCCTCGTTCTTGCTCGACGGCGCTTCGGACGAGGCCGCCTGGCGGTCGGCGAGGCGGGACATCGCATCGGCGCCGCGGTCGCCCGTCGGCGGCGTGAAGCTGTCGGTGTCCGCGTCCGAAAAGCTGATCGTGTCCAGCGGCGGGAATTGCTCGCCGCCGTCGGGCGTCGCCGGCGCGGCTCCGACGCCCGGGCCCTTCATCGGTCTCGCGACGCCGAAGCTGGGCCGTCCACCCCCAGGGCCGCTGGTTCCTGCGCGCCGTCCAAAAGCACACATTGCGCTGATATCCTCACCCGTGAAGCCATGCCGCTGGGGTGGTGAATAGAGAGGAAACTTTGACAATTGCCTAACCGCGCGGGCAGTGGGCGGCCGTGTCGAAGCCGCACGTCCGCGCCGCCTTGCTGCTCGCCCTGGCCGGCTTCTGCTCGCTCTCGGTGGGCGATGCCCTGGTCAAGTCGATGGCCGGCGCCTGGCCGGC
>JAXDPG010000119.1:0-3837 GCA_034668485.1 Sphingomonadales bacterium | reverse complement strand
TTGTAGGCATTGTCGTCCGACGTGTTCTCGAACTTCCCGCCGGCATGGAGCTGGGTCATGATGACCTCGGCCGCAGAAACGCCCTCCTCGGCATGGATTCCGGTCGGGATGCCGCGGCCATTATCCTCGACCGAGACCGAGCCGTCCGGATTGAGAACGATGCGGATGAGGTCGCAATGACCGGCAAGGGCCTCGTCGATCGCATTGTCCGAAACCTCGAACACCATGTGGTGCAGGCCCGAGCCGTCGTCGGTGTCGCCGATATACATACCGGGCCGCTTGCGGACCGCGTCGAGGCCCTTCAGCACCTTGATCGAATCGGCGCCGTAGGCATTTTCTGTGGGGGATGTCGACATCGTTCAGATATAGCGACGAAAGGGCCGAAACCCAAGGAAATTGGCCGGATTCGGGCAGGTTTTTTCGCAGGTGCAGCATCGCCGGTCTGGTGTCCGAAATCGGACGAAGTGGACGACTTGGACGCGTGCGCGACGTTTTTCTCGCCCACCGGCCAATCCACAGCGCAAGCCAAAAGGGCGCGCGAAAGTGTTCCGCGGCAACCAAGGGAAGAAAGGGCGATCGGGCCGAATCGCTAGGCGACGCAATCTAGTCCGCCTTTGAGAACATGTCAAGAACAGTTGGGCGGGGGGGCGCTTAGAGAATAATCCCCTCCCGAAGCTCGAAGCGGGTTGCGGCGAGACCGACCTCATCGAACAGACCCGCCTCCGTCCCCGTCATCCAGACCTGACCTGCCCCCGCCTCGAGCCGCTCGAACAAAGCGGCGCGGCGGGGGGGGTCGAGATGGGCGGCGACCTCGTCGAGCAGCAGGATCGGGCGGCGGCCGGCGCGGTCGGCGACGAGATCGGCATGGGCGAGGACGATCGAGAGGAGCAGCGCTTTCTGCTCGCCGGTCGAGGACAAGGCCGCCGGCTGCCGTTTGGCGAGATGGGTGACGGCGAGATCGGTGCGGTGCGGGCCGGCGAGGGCTCGGCCGGCGGCGGCGTCGCGGACGCGCCCGCGGGCAAGCTCGCGCTCCAGATCCTCGCCGCCGCCTTCGAGGGCGAGGCCGGCGCGGGCGAACGGCCCTTCCGGAGCGTCCGCCAGCCGTTCCGAGAGCAAGGCCACCGCTCGGACCCGGGCCGCGGCGAGAGCGGCGCCATGCTCGGCCATTCGTGCCTCCAGCGCGGACAGCCACGCCTCGTCGCGAGGCCCTGCCTCGGCCAGCAATTTGTTGCGCGCCCGCATCGCCGCCTCGTAGCGGGCGGCGTGGACGGCATGGCCCGGCTCCAGCGCCAGGACGAGGCGGTCGAGGAAGCGGCGGCGGCCGCCGGCGCCCTCCTGGAACAGCCGGTCCATGGCCGGCGTGAGCCAGAGGACCGAAAGCCACTCCGAGAGCGAGGTCGCGGAGGCCGGAGCGCCGTTGATCCTGACCTGGCGCCGCTCCGGAGCGCGGGCGTCGGTGCCGGTGCCGATCTCGACGTCCGCGAGCCGCGCCGCCACCGCGAAGCCGCCGCCGCCGCCGATCCGCGCCATCTGGCCCAGCGTCGCTCCTCTGAGGCCCCGCCCCGGCGAGAGCAGCGATACCGCCTCCAGCACGTTGGTCTTGCCGGCGCCGTTCTCGCCGGTCAGCACCACCAGCCCCGGGGCCGGCGCGAGCAAAGCGTCGCGGTGGTTGCGGAAATCGGTCAGGACCAGGCGGGTAAGGGCCATCGGGCCATCCCTAGCGGAACGGCGGCAGGACGAACAATCGCGCCACACTCTTTCGTCATGCCGGATTTGATCCGGCATCCATCTTCCTTTGCCGCGAACGGGGAAAGATGGACCCCGGATCAAGTCCGGGGTGACGATCGAGGCGCTAAATCCCGCTCAGCCCCGCGGCGGCGAGGCGGCGCCGCGCCTCGCGGTAGCGCGCGGGCTCGGCGATTCGAAGGCGCGCCCGAGCGCCGTCGAGAGGCTCGGCCATCAGCGCCTCATAATCTTCGAGATGGAGCCACGCCGCCCGCCGGCCGTGGCGCCAGCCTTCCCACACCGCCCGCGCGAAGGCGGAATTGCCGGTGATTCGAAGGCTCTTCAGCGCCGCTCCCACCGCGATCGCGGCCCAGCCGAGACCGCCGGTCTGGGCGTAGGAGAAAGCGACCAGGCAGGCCTCGCCGAGCGGCTCGTCGGCCTCGTAGCCGGTGAGGACGTGCCAGATGTCGTGAATGTCGCGCTCGCGCCGGCCGAACCAGGCATAGGGATGCTCGACGTTGCGGGGTATCTCGGTGTCGGCGACGCTGACCTCCACCAGACCGTCCGCGGAATAGCCGGTGCGATCGAGGAAGGCCCGGTACGCGGCGCCGACGCTGCCTTCGGGGAAGGACTCGATCCACGCGCGGTCGCAGAATCTCGGCGCCAGCTCGACCCGTTCGTAGGCGAGACGGCCACCCTCCAGGCTGGCGATCAGGCGGCGATAGTTGCGGTGGGTGGTGTCGGCATTGAGAGCCCGCATGATCCGGAAGACCTGCACCGTATCGTCGCCGTCGGCGAGCAGCCGGCGGAGCGCGGTCAGCGCCGCGCCCCATTGGCGCTTCATCGGGACGGCGGGATTGAAGGACCGGCTGGCCATGCGCGACTCGCTGCTGACAACAGTGTCAGTCTCGCACGTCCCGGGGCCGCGTTCAATCCGTAAGGGGAGCGGCCAGTTCGTCGGGACGCGGCCGGCCGAGCAGGGCTTTCGCGATCCGGCGCCCCACCTCGGTGCCGATGAGCGCCGCAATGCCGGCGTACGTCGTCCAGTTCAACCCTCTCCCGGATTTGCCGGTGACCAGAAGCCAGACGACCAGGACCGCAAACAGCACAGAGAACAGGATCACGATCCATTTGAGCCAGAAATCGGCGGGACGGAGCGATTTGAACAGCAGCCTCGAGGCGAAGCCCGCCAGCAAGGCCCCGGCCACGCCCTCGACGAAGGTCAAAGCGGCGGCGGCGGCGGTGCCCGCCCGGACGTTGGCCAATTCGCCGAGATAGCCGATGACGTAATTGGCAAGGGCGAGACAGACGATCGTCACGACCAGCGCGGCGGCATAGGCCCAGGCCTTGGGAGCTTCCTGCTCCACCGTCAGACCCGCATCGGCATCAGGACGTAGAGCGCCGCGGCCTTGTCATTCTCCCGCAGCAGGGTCGGGGCGGCGGCGTCGGCGAGGTGCATCTCGACGACATCCCCTTCGATCTGGCCCAATATGTCGAGCAGATAGCGGGCGTTGAAGCCGATCTCGAGGCCGTCGGCATTATAGTCGCCCGGCACCTCCTCGGCGGCGGTGCCGTTCTCCGGGCTGGTGACCGAGAGGGTGACCCGGTCGCGGTCGAGCGCGAGCTTGACGGCCCGGGTCTTCTCGCTGGCGATGGTCGCGACCCGGTCGACGCCCTCCTCGAAGCTGCGCGGGTCGATCCTGAGCAGCTTGTCGTTGGCGGTCGGGATGACCCGGCTGTAATCGGGGAATGTGCCGTCGATCAGCTTCGAGGTCAGGATGGCGCTGCCGAGGCCGAAGCGGACCTTGGTCTCGGAGAGCGAGACCTGGACGGTGCCCTCGAGCTCGTCGAGCAGCTTGCGCAGCTCGGCGACGCATTTGCGGGGGATGATCACGTCGGGCATGCCCTCGGCGCCGGCGGGACGCGGCACCGTCACCCGCGCCAGCCGGTGACCGTCGGTGGCGGCCGCCTTGAGCACCGGCTGGGCCTCGTCGGAGACATGGAAGAAGATGCCGTTGAGATAGTAGCGGGTCTCTTCGGTCGAGATGGCGAAGCGGGTCTTGTCGATGATCTGGCGCAAGGTCGCGGCGGGCAGCTCGAAGCGGGTCGGCA
>JAXDPG010000118.1:0-2978 GCA_034668485.1 Sphingomonadales bacterium | reverse complement strand
CGAGCTACGACGTGCTGACCGGGGGCTCGAGCCTCGAGGAGGCCGTGGTCCCGACCAAGGTGCCGCGGCTCGACCTCGTGCCGGCCACGGTCGACCTCTCCGGAGCCGAGATCGAGCTGGTCGCCCTCGAGGAACGCACCCACCGGCTCGACAACGCGCTCGACGCCGCTCCCGGCCGCTGGGACGTGTGCCTGATCGACTGCCCGCCGAGCCTCGGCCTGCTGACCATCAACGCGCTCGTCGCCGCCCAGTCCATCCTCGTTCCGCTCCAGACGGAATTCTTTGCATTGGAAGGACTTAGCCAGCTCCTGCAGACGATCGAGCGGATCCGGGCGCGGTTCAATCCGGAGCTTTCCATCCTCGGCGTCGCGCTGACCATGTTCGACCGCCGCAACAACCTCTCCTCGCAGGTCGCCGACGACGTCCGCGCCTGCCTCGGCAAGGTCGTCTTCGACACCGTCATCCCGCGCAACGTGCGCCTGTCCGAAGCGCCGAGCCACGGCGTCCCGGCCCTGATCTACGACCATCGCTGCCCGGGCAGCGAGGCCTATATGGGGCTCGCGCGCGAGCTGATCGGCCGGCTGCCCAAGAAGGCGGCGGCGGCATGAGCGACGACCCTCCCGCCCGCAAGCGCCCGTCGGGCCTGGGCCGCGGCCTCTCCTCGCTGCTTGGGGAAGTGGCGCAGGAAGCGCCGGTGGCCGGCGGCGCGGCGCCGGCGCGGGGTGGGATCCAGATGATGCCGGTCTCCTCGATCGAGCCGCATCTCGACCAGCCGCGCCGCCATTTCGACGAGGAGGCGCTGGAGGAGCTGGCCGCCTCGATCAGGACGCGCGGCCTCATTCAGCCGATCGTCGTCCGCCCGCACGGCCACCGCTACCAGATCGTCGCCGGCGAGCGGCGCTGGCGGGCGGCGCAGCGGGCGCGGCTGCACGAAATCCCGGTCATCGTCCGCGACTTCGACGACGCCGAGACTCTCGAGGTCGCACTGCTCGAGAATATCCAGCGCCGCGACCTCAATGCGATCGAGGAAGCGGAAGGCTATGCCCGCCTGATCCACGAATATGGCTATGGCCAGGAGGCGCTCGCCAAGCTTGTCCACAAGAGCCGAAGCCACATTGCCAACCTCTTGAGATTGCTCGCCCTTCCCGAGAGCGTGAGGAAGCTTGTGGAGAGCGGCGAGCTGAGCATGGGCCACGCCCGCGCCCTGCTCGGCGTCGGCGACGCGGAGGCGCTCGCCCGCGAGATCGTCGAGCGCGGCCTCTCGGTCCGCGAGACCGAGAAGCTCGCCCGCTTCGGCAAGCCCGGCCGCGAGCGCCAGGGCCGGCTCGAGATCAAGGGCGCCGGCGCCGACATCGAGGCGCTCGAGCGCCAGCTGGGCGACATGCTCGGCCTCAAGGTCAAGATCAGCTACCGCCCGGACGGGGGGATTGTGGCGCTCAATTATTCGACGCTCGACCAGCTCGACATGATCTGCCAGCGGCTGAGCGGGGAGAAGATTTGACGGTGACTGCCCTCATTGCGAGCGCAGCGAAGCAATCCAGGATGCGGCCGCCGAAGCTGGATTGCTTCGTCGCTTCGCTCCTCGCAATGACGGGCCCTATCTCAACCGCGCCGCCTGCCGGCAGATGGCGAACAGCTCCTCGTCGACCGCCCTCGGGCCGAGGCCGCCCGGCGCCTTGACCTGCCGCTCCGCCTCCAGCAGCCGGCTGACGCTCCGCGCCAGCGCCTCCGGCCGCCATCTCGACAGCTGCCGCCCGATCGCGTCCTTTTCCTTCCAGAACAAGGACTTGCCATGTGACGCCATGACGGCGTCGGGGCTGTTGCCGCGCTCCACCTGGGCGCGCAGGCGGGAGAGCAGGCTCATCCGCCGGAGCACCGCCCGGATCAGCGGGATCCCCTCCACGCCCTCGCCGGCAAGCCGCAGCAGCTCGGCCTCGAGCATCGCCGCATTGCCGCTGCCGACGCTGTCGACCAGGCGGCTCAGATCCCCTTCCTCGGCCGCGGCACCGACCGCGTCGAGCGCCTCATGGTCGAGCGGCTTCACCCGGTCCGGCGCGGCGTCCAGGTACAAAGCGAGCTTCTGCAGCTCGAGCGCGAGGATGGCGCGGTTGCCGGCGCAGGCGTCGGCCAGCCGGCGCGCGACGTCGGGCCGAACCGCCAGGCCCTCGGCCCGCGCCATTTCGAGGACCAGGCGCTCGGCCTCCTGGCCCTCGGGCGCGTAGCTGGCCAGGGCCAAAGCCGCGGGCTCGGCGAGCGCGAGCTTGAGGAGCTTCGAGGCCGGCTTCAGGGCGCCCGCGAGGAGCAGCACGGGATTGCCGGCCGCCGGCGCTTGGAGCAGGGCCTCCACCGCCGCCAGGCATTCGTCGCCGGCCGGCTGGACGACGATGTAGCGGGCGCCGCCGAACAGCGAGATCGAGGCCGCCTCGTCGGCGAGGCGCGCCGGATCGCCCCTGAGCTCGGCGCCGCTAAGATCGACCCGCTCGGCCTGCTCGCCGGCCCCCGCCGCGGCGAGCCTGACCAGCGACTGCGATCCCGCTTCGTCGGGCCCGTAGAGGAGGAAGAAGCGCCAGGCCGACGGATTCCTCAGCGCCCGCTCCATTTCGGGCCGCTTCGCTTTCACGGGGCGCCGCCGCTGCGTCTCGCATAGAGGGCGACTCGAGTGACGATCTGGTCGGCAATCTCCTTCGACAACCGCTCCAGCGCCGTCTGCTCCGCGGCGACCGTCGCATATTCGGAGCCGACCACGTCGATGCCGGCGTCCGAGCCGGCGGTCGCGTCGAGCAGCACCGTCCCCCTGGCGGCGTCGATCAGGCGGTAGCGCGCGCGAAGCGTCCGGCGCTCGCGCGTGACCGCGTCGTCGGAGCGGATGCCGAAGCCGGTAATGTCGTCGTCGAGCTGTACTTCGAGGCGATAAACGGGGGCGCCGCCAGCCGGAGCGCCGAGCCGGTCCTCCAGCGCGGTGCGCACCAGCCAGCCGG
>JAXDPG010000117.1:0-4274 GCA_034668485.1 Sphingomonadales bacterium | reverse complement strand
CTTTTCGGCGGTGCGCAGCGGCGAGCGCCAGCAGGCATCCGTCGTATGGACGAGTTCGAGCGAGCCCGACGCCGCCCGCCGCGCCGAGCACGAGCAGGGTCTCCCCCGCCTTCAGCCGGCCGCGGTCGAGCAAGGCGTGGATCGAGGTCGCGTAGGTGAGGATCAGGGCCGAACCCTCCTCGAAGCTTCGCTCCGCCGGCAGCGGCACCGCCTGGGCGGCGGCGATCACCACCTTTTCCTGAAGGCCGCCATGGCCGATCATCGCGATCAGCCGATCGCCTGGGCCCCAGCCTTCGGCCCCCTCCCCCACGGCCTCGACGATGCCGGCGACCTCGCCGCCGGGCGCGAACGGGCGCGGCGGCTTGAACTGATACTTGTCCTCGATGATCAGCACGTCGGGATAATTGATCGCGCAGGCCTTCACCCGCACGAGCAGCTGGCCGGGCCCCGGCGAAGGGTCGGGAAGCTCCGACAGCTCGAGCGTCTCGGGGCCGCCGACGCCCGTCGAGAGGAGCGCCCTCACTGCGCCGGCTTCGGGAAGGGCGGCAGCTTGGCGATGTCTTCCGGTTCGTGCTGGATCACCACCATGGCCTTGAGCTGGCGGGCGATGCGGTCGAAGCGGTCCATCGAGGCGAGGGTCTGGGCGCGATCGGTGTTGAAGCTGGGGACGCCGCGGTTCCGCACGTTCTCGGTGAAGTGCCAGAGGTCGCCGGTGAGCAGAACCGGCCCCATCCGCGGCAGTCGGACGAGCAGCGAATGGTGACCTTCGGTATGGCCGGGCGTGTCGAGCATGACGACGCTGCCGTCGCCGAACACGTCATGGTCGCCCTGGACCCTCTCGACCTTGCTCCCACCCTTGATCCACGGCGCGAAGCGCGGAGCGGATTCGGGACGCCCCTTGACCGTCTCGAAATCCTCCGCGCCGATCAGGAGGGTGGCTTTCGGGAAGTCCGCGGCCTGGCCGGTATGGTCGTCGTGGCGATGGCTGATGCCGACGAAATTGACCTGGTCGGGCCGAATGCCGATCTGCGCGAGCTGATCGACGATGCGTCTTTTCACCGTCAGCACCATGCCATCGGCGGCAACCGTCTTGCCCGCCAGCTCGCCCGGCAGCCCGGTGTCCCACAGCAGGTAATTCTCGCCGTGGCGGATCAGATAGCAGCTGTCGGTCAGGGTCTTCTTCCGGCCGACGTAGAGGAAAGTGTCGGAGAACATGTCGAGGTTGCCGATCTCGACGCTGCCGCAGTCGAGCCGCCACAGCTGCATTGGCGCGGCCGTGGGCGGCCCCTGCATGGCGCCGAGCGCCACCCAGGCGGCGGCCAGTCCGGTCAGCTTCTTGATCATGGCGAGGCCCCTTCCTTGGGCGAGACATAATGGGGATCGTGGACGAAGGGCAATGGCCGCCCGTCGGCGAGAGCGGCGAGGATGGCGGCGAAGTCGGTCCGGCAGCGGAAGCCGAGGTGCGCCTCGGCGCGGCCGGGATCGTAGACCCGGTCGATCCGCTCGGGCAGGGCCCAGCCGGCCCGGGCGTAGAGTTCCGCCGCTTCCGGGAAATGGCGGGCGACGACGGCAGGGGCGTCGAACAGCAGTTCCCCGCATTCCGTCTCCGAAAAAGGCGGCGGCGCGGAGACGATGAAGGTGTCGAAGCCGAGTTCCGGCGCCCGCTCGAGCGCCGCGACATGCGCTTCGACGGCGTCCTCGACGGTGAGGCGGCGGTTGAGGAACTCGTTGGCCTTGCGGTTGGGCCCGGAGACGTCGCGATGGGTGTCGTCGTCCTCGGGGAAGAAGCGACCCGTGCGTAGGATCACGACCGGCAGCCCCCGCTCGCGATGGGCCAGGCGGCAGAGATGCTCGGCGGCGAGCTTGGTGACTCCGTAGACGTTGCGCGGCTCGAGCGGGCCGTGATCCTCCGACATCCAGGCGGCGCGCCCGAGGCGGCCGGAATGGAGCGCTTCCGACACCATCAGCGAGGTGGTCGAGGTGAAGACGAACCGGTCGTTCCCCGCCGCTGCGGCGGCCTCGAGCAGGTTGAGCGTGCCGCTGACGTTGACGTCGACGAACGCCTGCGCCGGATAGCGGACGATGTCGGGCTTGTGCAGCGCCCCGGCATGGATGACGGCCTCGATGCCGCGCTCGGCAAAGACGCGGTCGACGAGGGCGCGGTCGGCTACCGATCCGAGGATGTCGGTATCGGCGCCCGGGGCGACGTCGAGGCCGATCGCCTCGTGTCCCGCCTCGCGCAGCCGCGGCGCGAGAAAGCGGCCCAGCCAGCCCGACGATCCGGTCAGAAGTATGCGCATCGACCCTCCCCGTCATCCCGGCGAAGGCGGGCACCCCAGCGGGTGAAAGGCGCCGGCGATCTTCACCCCCCGGGGCCCCAGCCTTCGCTGGGGCGACGTCACGCCTCGTACCGCGCCGTCGTCTTCTCCCGCACTTCGTCCGCCGTCACCCCCGGCGCCAGCTCGATCAGCCGGAACGGGCTGTCATGGTCGGGCCGGTGGAAGACGCAAAGGTCGGTGACGATCATGTCGACGACGTTCTTGCCCGTCAGCGGCAGGGTGCATTCTGGAATGAACTTGGGATCGCCGTTCTTGGACGTGTGCTCCATCACGACGATGATCTTCTTCACCCCGGCAACCAGGTCCATTGCCCCGCCCATGCCCTTCACCATCTTGCCCGGGATCATCCAGTTGGCGATGTCGCCTTTTTCCGACACCTCCATCGCGCCGAGCACGGTGAGGTCGATATGGCCGCCGCGGATCATCGCGAAGCTCTGCTCGGAGCCGAAATAGGAGGAGGACTGAAGCTCGCTGATCGTCTGCTTGCCGGCGTTGATCAGGTCGGGGTCGACCTCGTCCTCATAAGGGAAGGGACCGATGCCGAGCATCCCGTTCTCTGACTGGAGCGTCACCTCGACGCCTTCGGGGATGTTGTTGGCAACGAGCGTCGGGATGCCGATGCCGAGATTGACGTAATAGCCGTCGCGAAGCTCCTTCGCGGCGCGGGCGGCCATCTGATCGCGGGTCCAGGGCATCAGTTTTCGTCCTCCTTGCGTACAAAGAAAGCCGCTGTCTTTGCGACGCACGTATCAGGGAGAGATTTGCGCCCCTGCCTTGTCCAGCCGTCAGCCTCCATTTCTTCGGCTACGAATGTGCCCGCCCAAGAGGTCGTATCTCGATGGCCGTATTCGTCACCCAGTTCCGCGGCGAGCAATGGGTCGACGTCAGCCATCGGCGCCTCACCCCGTTCGGCTGCCGAACGCGCGGCTGCAACGCCTTCCGGCGAACGGCAACTGCGCTCGATGGTATGAATGACCCGATGACCCCGATGATAGCCACCGCCAAGCCGACTGAGCAGAGCGTGCTGCTGTACAAGCTCGACAACGTCTCTCGCTTCATCGGTGTCCATCGTCAGCGCCCGCTCATAGAGTGTGCTCAGGTCTTTATGACTGAGCGCCTCGAGCCTTTCCTTGGTCCAGGGCTTCTTCACGCCGCCTCCCTCTGCCGCACCGTCCTGAACTCGATCTTCTTGTCGTAGGGGGCGCCCAGGATCATCCGCTTCACGTAGATCGACGGGAGATGGATGCAGTCGGGGTCGAGCGAACCGACGGGCACGATCTCCTCGACCTCGGCGACGCAGACCTTGCCGGCGGTCGCCATCGGCTGGTTGAAGTTCCTCGCGGTCTTGCGGAAGACGAGGTTGCCGGCCTCGTCGGCCTTCCAGCCCTTGACGATCGAGAGGTCGGCGCGGATGCCGCGCTCGAGGACATATTCCTCGCCGTCGAAGACCTTGGTCTCCTTGCCCTCGGCGACGATCGTGCCCACGCCCGTCTTCGTGTAGAAGCCCGGGATGCCGGCGCCGCCGGCGCGGCAGCGCTCGGCGAGCGTGCCCTGGGGGCAGAATTCGACCTCGAGCTGGCACCCAGTATTCAACAAGACCAAAGAAGAGCAGGCAAAGATTTACTCAGACAGGAAATTTCGTGACGATTTCCGTGCCGAGTTGAAGGGTCCCGCAGTTTTCAATGGTGACTGGCGGCGCATCAGCGTAGCAGCGGCGTCGAATCCATCGCTAAGGCATTTTGAAGGACGAACCGTTGCAGACATCGCCGCCGAACGCGGTAGCGACGGCGTTGACACATTTCTCGATTTGGCGCTGGAAGACGATCTGAACATCGAATACCTCTTCGCCGCGTACAACTTCAACGACGCGCGCATGCCAGAGCTACTGACCAATTTGGACACGGTGATTGGACTCTCCGACGGTGGAGCGCACGT
>JAXDPG010000116.1:0-4898 GCA_034668485.1 Sphingomonadales bacterium | reverse complement strand
GAAGGCGCGGCCGTCGAGGCGCTCGGCGCTCATCGATAGCCGGCGGCGACGCTGAAGGCGACGTCGTAGAGCACCTGGTTCAGGATCCAGAGCACGAGCAGGACCACCATCGGGCTGAAGTCGAGGCCGCCGAAATCGGGCAGGACCTTGCGGATCGGGCGGTAGACCGGCTCGGTGACCCGGTCGAGCCCGCGCAGCAGGCCCCGGACGAAAGCATTGTAGGTGTTGATGACGTTGAAGGCGACCAGCCAGGAGAGGATCATCTGGACGACGATGATCCACCAGACCACCTTCAGAAGGATGATCACCACGTCGATCAGCGCCAGCAGCATCAAGTCTCTCCCCGCACCCGGTCCCGGCGATGTAGGAGCGGGGCCGGTTCGGGGCAATGGCCGGCCGCGAAGCCGCAAGGAGGCGGAATGGCCATTGCGGCCCCTCGCTGGATCCTGAAACAAGTTCAGGATGACGGCTGGACTAAGGCGCCGCCCGCTCCGGCTCCGCCCGCGCCAGCACCAAGGCGAAGCGCGCTTCCTCGTCGGCCCATTCCTCGACCGGGGTCCAGCCGCCGGCGAGGAGCAGCAGGCGGGCGTCGCGGGCGCCATATTTGTGGCTGTTCTCGGTGTGGATCGTCTCACCGCCCCGCATCGAGAAACGCTCGCCGGCCACTTCGAACTGCACGTCGCTTATCGCCTCCAGGTGCATCTCGATGCGGCTCAGCTTTTCGTTCCAGACGGCGCGGTGGCGGAAGGCGTCCAGCGGGATGTCGCCGGCAAGCTCGCGGTTGATTCGGACGAGCAGGTTGCAATTGAACCGCGCGGTGACGCCGGCGGCGTCGTCATAGGCGCGGAGCAACTCGGCCGGGTCCTTGATGCGGTCGAAGCCGATGAACAGCCAGGCGCCGGTGCCGAGCGTCTTGCGCATGACGCGCAGCAGGTCGACGCCGGTGGCGGGGACCAAATTGCCGATCGTCGACCCGGGGAAGAAGCCGAGCCGGGGCAGGGCCCGCAGCAGCCCGGGCAGCTCGATCGGGCGGGTGAAATCGGCCTCGATCGGGTGGACCGGCAGGCCGGGAAAATCCTCGGCGAGCGAAGCGGCGGCGTCGCGCAGGAAGTCGCCGCTAATGTCGATCGGCACGTAGGCGGACGGGGCGGCCGCCGCGAGCAGGATGCGCGTCTTGACCGAGGCGCCGGAGCCGAACTCGACGACGGCCTGGCCGGGGCCGGCGATGCGGGCGACGTCCGGGCTGTATCGCTCGAGGAGGGCGGTCTCGGTGCGGGTAAGGTAATATTCGGGGAGCCGGGTGATCGCCTCGAACAGCTCGGAGCCGCGGCGGTCGTAGAACCAGCGGGCGGGGACGGCGCGGATCGGAGCCGCGAGGCCGGCGAGCACGTCGCTGCGGAAAGCGGGATCGGCGTCGGCGCGGCGCGGGGCGTCCACTAGAGATCCCGCGCCAGGCGAAGGCCGGCGAACATCCAGCGCTGATGGGGGTAGAAGAAGTTGCGGTAGCTGGCGCGCACGTGGCCGCGCGGGGTGGCGCAGCTGCCGCCCTTCAGGACGAACTGGCTGCACATGAACTTGCCATTATATTCGCCGACCGTTCCTTCCTCGGGGTGGTAGCCCGGATAAGGCGCATAGGCGCTCATCGTCCATTCCCAGAGGTCGCCGAACATCTGGCGGAGGCCCGCGCCCGCCGCGGGCCGGGGCCGGACCGGACCGGCGCCGTCGAGCTGCGTGCCGGCCGCCGGGTCCAGGCTCGCCGCCGCGACCTCCCATTCCTCCTCCCTGGGCAGGCGGGCGCCGGCCCAGCGGGCATAGGCGTCCGCCTCATACCAGCTGATGTGGGCGACCGGCTCGGCCGGGGCGAACGGACGGACTCCGTCGAGGCCGAAACGCCCCCGGCCCTCCTCCTGCTTGAGCCAGTAGAGCGGCGCCTCGATCCGGTTCTCCGCCGCCCAGGCCCAGCCATCGGCCATCCACAGCTCGGGACGGGCATAGCCCCCGTCCTCGATGAAGCGGAGCCAGTCGGCGTTGGTGACCAGCCGACCGGCGAGCGCGTGGGGATGGAGGAGGATTTGGTGGCGGGGCGTTTCGCAATCGAAGGCGAAACCGGCCCCGTCATGGCCGATCCCGGCGAGGCCGGTCCGGCCCTCGACCCACTCCTGCGCAGGGGCGAGCGGGGACGGCGCCGGCGCGGGAGCGGGCCACAAAGCGGGGCGGAGCGGGTTCTCGGCGAACGCGGCCTGGACGTCCATCAGCATCAGCTCCTGATGCTGCTGCTCGTGATTGAGGCCGAGCTCGACCAGCGCCAGCGCGGCCTCGGACAGGCGCGGCAAAGCGGCGGCCAAAGCGGCGTCGATATGGCCGCGATAGGCGAGGATGTCGGCGAGCGCGGGGCGGCTCAGCATGCCGCGCTTCGGGCGGGGATGGCGCTCTCCTTCGCCCTCGTAATAGGAGTTGAACAGATAGGCCCAAGCTTCGTCCCAAAGGCGGTAGCCGGGGATGTGGTCGCGCAGGACGAAGGTCTCGAAGAACCAGGTCGTGTGCGCGAGGTGCCATTTGGCGGGCGAAGCGTCCGGCATCGGCTGGAGCGTCGCATCGGCGTCCGACAAAGGCGCGGCGATCGCCTCGCTCAGCGCCCGCACCGCGCGGCAGCGCTCGGCCAGCGCCGCGGCGGGCGGGGAATCGGCCTGGGTCGCCATCGGCGGCGCCTTACACGAAAATACCGAAGGGGGTTAGGCCGTCGTCATCCCGGCGAAAGCCGGGACCTCGGGACAGGAAGTCTCGGCGGGTCTCCACGAGATCCCGGCTCCCGCCGGGATGACGCTAGCGTGTCGCGCCGGGCTTCCAGAGCACTTCGCCCTCTTCCGCCGAAGCGGCCAGGCGGGCCATGACGAAAAGATGGTCCGACAGGCGGTTGAGGTAGGTGAGGGCGAGCGGATTGAGGGGCGTCGCCGCCGACGCGGCGACCGCCGAGCGCTCGGCGCGGCGGACGATCGCGCGGGCGAGGTGAAGCCAGGCCGCTCCACCGCCGCCGGCGGGAAGGATGAAGCTCCTCAGCGGCTCGAGGCTCTCGTTCATTGCGTCGATGTCGAGCTCGAGCCGGTCGATCTGGGGCTGGACGATGCGCAGCGTCATTTCCGACGGGGCGAAATCCTCGCCCGGCGTTGCAAGGTCGGCGCCCAGGTCGAACAATTCGTTCTGGACCGCCGTCAGCTTGCTCCGCAACCCTCCGTCGGCGACGTGGAGGAGCGCCACTCCGATCGCGCTGTTGGCCTCGTCGACGTCGCCGATCGCGGCGAACAGGGGATCGGCCTTCGAGCGCCGCGAGCCGTCGGCGAGGCCGGTCGAGCCGGAATCGCCGGTGCGGGTATAGATCCGGTTGAGACGGACCAGGGCTCAGCCCTTTCCGCTGGCGACGAGCAGGAAGAGGATGACGAAGATGATGGCAATGGCCTGGAACATCACTCTCTTGCGCATCAGTTCCTGCGAGCGCTGGCCGGTAATGTCCTTGCCCTGCGCCATTCCGACCACGCCCTGGACGAGGACGAAGAGGGTCGCGGCGGCGGCGCCGAAGATGAGGATGAGGAGGAAGATGCTCATCGCTTCTATCTAGGCCTCCGCGGCCGAATATCCAGAAGGCAATCGGCCGGCGCGAAGGCCCGCGGCGAGTTCGCGCGGATCGGCTCCCGCCTCGCGCAGGTCGGCCAGGGTCGGCGCGCCGTGGCGCTTGGCGAGGCGCCGCCCCTCGGCGTCGAGCAGCAGAGGGTGGTGGTGGTAGAGCGGGGTGGGAAGGCCGAGCAGCGCCTGGAGCAGGCGGTGCACGTCGGTCGCGGCATAGAGGTCGCGGCCGCGGACCACGTCGGTGACGCCCTGAGCGGCGTCGTCGACGGTGACGGCGAGATGATAGCTGGTCGGCGCGTCCTTGCGCGCGACGACGACGTCTTCGAACCGCTTCGGCTCCGCCTGGACCTCGGTATCGCCGTCGCGCCAGTAGAGCGGCCCGGCTTCGGCCGAAGCCCCGGCCACGTCGAGCCGCCAGGCATGCGGTTCCGCGGCGGCGCGGCAGCCGCGCTCCTCCTGCGACAGCGCCCTGCAGGTACCGGGATAGAGCGGGCCGTGGGGGCCGTGGGGCGCCGCGGCGCTGGCGGCGATCTCGGCGGCGATGGCCGAGCGGGTGCAGAAGCAGGGGTAGACGAGCCCGGCGGCCTTCAGCCGCTCCAGCGCTTCGGCATAGAGGGAGAGGCGCTCCGACTGGAAGATTATCTCGCCGTCCCAGTCGAGGCCGAGCCAGGCGAGATCCTCGATGATCGCATCGACATGCTCGGCCCGCGAGCGGCCCGGATCGATGTCCTCGATCCTGAGCAGGAAGGCGCCGCCCCGCTCCCGGGCATAATCGTGGGCGAGCAGCGCCGAGAAAGCGTGGCCCAAATGCAACCGCCCGGTCGGGCTCGGCGCGAAACGGGTGACGATCCTCATCTGGACCCTTGACCGGGCGAGTCGGGCCATGCTGTCATGACGGCGTCACCCTCATATCGAAGGGGGCTTGGACCGGGGAGGGCTCCCCCGTCCTGCGTGCGACAGGCCGGGCGTCTCTCCTCGACATGGACGAGGGCAGACGCGCGGCGCATGTACCATCCCGATCTCCTCCGCCATCCGGACGCCTGCCCCGCGCTCGTGCTCAATGCCGATTATACGCCCTTGAGCTACTATCCGCTCAGCCTGTGGCCGTGGCAGACGGCGGTCAAGGCCGTCTTCCTCGAGCGGGTCGACATCGTCGCCCAATATGTCCGCGAGGTGCACAGCCCGACGCGCACCCTGCAATTGCCCTCGGTGATCGCGCTCCGGCAATATGTGAAGCC
Source organism: Sphingomonadales bacterium (assembly GCA_034668485.1). Lineage (GTDB taxonomy): Bacteria > Pseudomonadota > Alphaproteobacteria > Sphingomonadales > Sphingomonadaceae > Allosphingosinicella. The sequence continues at coordinate 39 of JAXDPG010000116.1, read as the reverse complement.
GAGCGAGCATCCGGCCTTCACCCGGTTCAACCTGTTCCT
>JAXDPG010000115.1:0-4397 GCA_034668485.1 Sphingomonadales bacterium | reverse complement strand
GCGCGGCGGGCACGTCGGGAAGCGTCTCGAGTTCGACCTTCACGACCGCGTCCTTGCCGGGCTCGTGCCCTTCCAGCTCGACGCTCGGCTGCATGGCCGGGCGCAGCTTGTTCTCGCTCATCAGCCGCTGGACGCCGTCCTGGATCGCGCTCTCGAGCGCCTGCTGCTCGAGCCGCGGCCCGTGCATCTTGCGGATGAGGTTGGCCGGCACCTTGCCGGGGCGGAAGCCGGGCATCCGGATCTGCGGCGCGACCGACTTCAGCTCCTCGTCCACCCGGGCGTCGATGTCCTTCGCCTCGATGGTGATCCGGTAGGCGCGCTTCAGCCCCTCGTTCAACGTCTCGACAGTCTGCATAGTGGGATCAAACCTTCATGTCAGCGATCGGCCGGCTTCGGATTCTGGACGGACCGCTGGTGCGGGCGAAGGGACTCGAACCCCCACATCTTTCGATACCAGGACCTAAACCTGGCGCGTCTACCAGTTCCGCCACGCCCGCTTAGGCCGCCGGTCGGCGGGGGATATAGCAGGGTGGGCGGCGGGGGCAAGGGATGCGTCCGCGACCGGCATGTTCGGCCCCGGAGAAGCGCGCAGCGACGGCCAATTCGCCGCCTTCGCCGCTTATGCCTCCAAAAACCGGTCAGATTCGCACGGGCGTGACCGCGGTCACGCCGTTGCCGGGCGCCGACCTCTACCATCCTCCGTGCATCGAAGGAGGAATATGATGACCGGTCACCATTCCGTGCTGCCACGCGGTCTACGTTCGAACCGCTCGCCTTTGTACGAAGGCCGTTTCGGCCGGATGTTTCGCCACTTGGCCCCTGCCACCTTCGGGGCGTCGGAGGCGGAAAATAACGAGGCCCTCACCGCGCTAGCCGAGGCGATGAAGGCTCCGCCCGATGATCCGAAGGACGGCCGCGACGATGAGGAAAGCGCGATTCCCGCGCTTTACACCTATTTCGGCCAGTTCATCGATCACGACATCACCTTCGATCCCGCGAGCAGCCTCATGAAGGCCAACGATCCCGACGCGCTGGTCGATTTCAGAACCCCGGCGCTCGATCTCGACAATCTCTACGGCCGCGGGCCGAGCGACCAGCCCTATATGTACGACGGCAACCGAGCCCTCGAGGTCGGAGAGCCTCTCCTGGGCGAGGGCGTTCCGCCGGTGCGGGACCTGCCCCGGTTCAAGGGACGGGCCCTCATCGGCGACCCGCGGAACGACGAAAATAGCATCGTCTCCCAGCTGCAGGGCCTATTCCATGCCTTCCACAACCGCATGTGCGCCGACAATCCGTCGTTGCCGCTGGCGGAGGTGCAGCGGCTCGTCCGGTTCCACTACCAATATGTGCTGATCAACGATTATCTGCCGCGGCTGATCTCGCGGCCGGTACTCGACGCGCTGAAGTCCAACGGCCGCTACGACAAGGGCCGGATCGAGTTCTACAAATGGCGGAATCTGCCGTTCATGCCGGTCGAATTCTCGGTCGCCGCCTTCAGGCTCGGCCATTCGATGATCCGTCCCGGCTACCGGCTCAACGACAACGATACGATGCTTCTGCCGATCTTTCCGACCGCAACGGGTCAGGAGGGCCTCACGGGGTTCCGCACGATGCGCCCGGGCCGGGCGATCGATTGGGGCCGGTTCATCGACATCGACTTGCGCGACTATGACGGCGAGGAGCCGGCGAAGAAGCGCCGGCTCCAGCTGGCCTATCGGATCGACACGTCGATCGCCGACCCGCTCGCGCACCTGCCGCCCGAAGTTGCGAGCGACCCGTCGTCGCTGGCGCTCAGGAACCTCCAGCGAGGGTGGCGCCTCGGCCTTCCGTCCGGCCAGGCGGTAGCCCGCAAAATGGGCGTTCCCGTCCTCGCCGACGACGACATCGTCTTCGGTGGCGGGGAGGACGACAATGGAGGCGGCGCGGAGCCGAGGACGATCGTCGAGGTCAACCCTATCTTCGCCGGGACTTGCCCGTTGTGGACCTACATTCTTGCCGAGGCGGCCAAGCACGCGGAGGACGTGCCGGCGCCGGTGAACCCCGCCACGAGCATCGAGACGCCGAAACTTGGCCCGGTGGGCGGCCGCATCATCGCCGAGGTCTTCCTCGGCATGCTGTTCGGCGACGGTCGCTCGCTGCTGTCGCTGAATCCGTCGTGGGTCCCGCGGACGGGCCCGAATTTCGCGTTGCGCGATATCGTCCGCTACGCGCTAGGCCAGGGGCCCGCGCTCGGCTGACCGCGCTTTCGCAAGTCGGGCGCACTGTGCGCTCAAGGCCTGGAACGTTCGCGGCGCTCGGGCCTTGTGGAGGGAGGACGGCAGGAAAGCGTGGATGCGGTATCGAAAGCTCGGATCGAGCAACCTTGAAGTATCGGAAATCTCGCTGGGGTCGTGGCTGACCTTCGGGGTCGGGGTCGAGCGCGACCGGGCGGCGGCGGTGGTCGACAAGGCCTTCGACCTCGGCATCAACTTCATCGACACCGCCAACATCTACGGGCGGGGGGCGGCGGAGACGTTCCTCGGCGAGGTGCTGGCCGGGCGGCCGCGCGATTCCTACGTGCTCGCCACCAAATTGTTCTTCCCGATGACGGAGAGCGACCGAGGCCTGTCGCGGGCGCAGGTCGAGAAGCAGCTCGACGCCTCGCTGGAGCGGCTGGGGACCGACCATGTCGATCTCTACCAATGCCACCGCTACGACGAGGAGACTCCGCTCGAGGAGACGATGGAAGCGCTCACCGCGGCGGTGCGCTCGGGCAAGGCGCGCTATCTGGGCTTCTCGGAATGGCCGGCAGACAAGATCCGGGAGGCGGTCGAGATGGGCGGCGTGGAGAAGTTCGTCTCCAGCCAGCCGCAATATTCGCTGCTGTGGCGACAGCCGGAGCAGGAGGTGATCCCGCTCTGCGCGGCGAACGGCATCTCCCAGATCGTCTGGTCGCCGCTCGCCCAGGGCGTTCTGACCGGCAAGTACAAGCCGGGCGGCCCGCCGCCGAAGGACAGCCGCGCGACCAGCGAGGAGATGGGCGGCTTCATTTCCTGGCTGCTGAGGGACGAGACTCTGGAAGCCGTGCAGCGGCTCCAGCCGATTGCCGCGGAGGCGGGGCTCAGCCTCGCCCAGTTCGCCCTGGCCTGGGTGCTGAGGGAGCCCAACGTCGCCTCGGCGATCGTCGGCGCGTCGAGGCCCGAGCAGCTGGCGGAGAATGCGGCGGCTTCGGGGGCACAGGTGGATCCGGCGTTGTTCGCCAAAGCGGAAGCGATCGCCGCGGAGGCGCGAAGGTAAGGGTTCCCGTCAGCGCCTGATCCGGGCACTCTCGACAATCCGCTCGAACTCGGGCAGGGCCGCCCCGAAATAATGCGCCCGCGCCGCATCGAGCAGGGCGAGGTAGAGCCGGCCCTCGACGACGGCGCCGACCGCCCTCCCCCGCCGCCACACCTCGTCGCCGCCGAGATAGTCGAAATCATATTGGAAGCCCGGGCTGCCGGCGAAATAGCGCGGCTGCATTCCGGTGACGTTGAACTCGCCGGCGCCGGCCCGGACCCGGTAGAAGCTCTCGATCATCGCGCCGATCTCGGGCGGGCTCATGTCGGAGCGGAAATTGGGCACCTTGCGGTCGGCCTTGCGGCCCTGCTGGACGATGCGCTTATCGTTCTCGAGCGCGCCGATGAAGGTGAGGCCGTCGAGCAAAGGCCCGTTCAGGGTCCAGTCCTCCTCGCGGAAAATCTGGTCCGGTCCGCGCGGCGCCTTGTTCCAGCGGATCGTCGGGGTGACGGTCATCGAGCCGCGGGCGACCGTCTCCGGCCCCGGCTCGACCAGCCGGTAATAGCGCAGCCCATAGCCGCCGCCCGGGCCGCCCGCGCATCCGGCCAGCAAGGAGAGCGCCAGCACTGGGGCAAGGAGTCTGCGCGTCGTCATGCTTCGCCTCCTATTGGCCGAGCGTGTGGCGGACCATCGCCGAGTCCGGAGCCTGCGGAGCGAGGGCAAGGTAGCGGCGCAGGGCCGCCTGTCCCTCGCCAGGGCGGCCCTCCTTGAGGAGCTGATAGCCGTGCGCGCGCCAGGCCTCGGGCGGGGCGTCGGGGAAGGCGATCGCGGCGGCGTAGCTGCGCCCGGCGAGCGCGTCGTCGCCGCGCTGGCCGCGCAACCGCCAGACCTCCCCTTCATAATAACGAAGCAGGCCGTTCCAGCCGTCCTTCGCCAGGGTCCTGATGATGTAGAGGCTGGCACCGGGGTCGTTCAATTTGACCTGGTCGTCGAGGAAGGTTCTGCGGTGGCCGCCGAGCGCCTCGAGGTAGCGCTCGCGGCCGCGCTCGGTGCCGCGCGGAGTCGCCACCTCCTTCGCCGAGGCGCGCAGGTCGACCATGCGCTGCTCGGGCGCGGGGTGGGTGGCGAGCAGGGAATAGCCG
>JAXDPG010000114.1:0-2508 GCA_034668485.1 Sphingomonadales bacterium | reverse complement strand
GCCGGCGCCGGCGCCGGCGCGGGCCCGGCCGTCCGCCGCCGAGCGGGCGCAGATCGATGCGCAGCCGGTTCCCCATGCCGGCAACCTCGCGGGGGCGTTGCTGATCATGATGAAGGCGGAGGCCGAGCTGTCGGCGGGGACTCCGGCCGAGAGCGCCCTGATCAGGGCGAAGGTCGAGTCGATCGAGACCAAAGGCGACGCCAGGGCCTATATCGCCTCGGTGATGGAGAAGGTCGGGATCGCCCGTGAGCAGCGAAGGCTGGCGGCGCAGGGTCGTTGAGTCGCGCCTGGCTTCGCGCGGCGCTTCAAAATAGGCGGGGGCTCGGCTAGAGGGCCGCTTCCCCGGATCAGGATGGCCATGTGACCCTTTACGACCGCTTTGCCGCGCATCTCGACCGCGCCCTCGATGCCCTCGAGGCGGAAGGCGCGTTGCCGCCCGGGCTCGAGCGCCGGGCGGTGGCGGTCGAGCCGCCCCGCGATCCCTCGCATGGCGACCTCGCGACCAATGCGGCGATGGTTCTGGCCAAGCCCGCCGGGACCAACCCGCGCGCGCTCGCCGGGTCCATCGTTCCGAAGCTCGCCGAGCTCGACGAGGTCGAGAGCGCGGAGGCGGCGGGGCCGGGCTTCATCAACATCCGCCTCACGCCTTCGGTTTGGCACGAGGAGCTGCGCACGATCCTCGCCGAAGGCGAGGGCTATGGCCGCTCCCGGCTCGGCGAGGGGATCCGGGTCAACGTCGAATATGTCTCGGCCAACCCGACCGGGCCGATGCACATGGGCCATTGCCGCGGCGCCGTGGTCGGCGACGCGCTCGCCAGCCTGCTCGAATATGCGGGCTACGCCGTCACCCGCGAATATTATGTCAACGACGCCGGCGGTCAGGTCGACGTCCTCGCCCGCTCGGCCCATCTGAGGTACCGGGAGGCGCTGGGCGAGGAGATCGGGGACATACCCGAGGGGCTCTATCCCGGCGACTATCTGAAGCCGGTCGGCGAGCGGCTCGCGGCCGAGCATGGCGGCCGCTTCGTCGGCGCCCCGGAGAACGAATGGCTCGCGCTCTTCCGCAAGGCTTCGGTGGCGGCGATGATGGACATGATCCGCGCCGACCTCGCCTTGCTCGGCATCCATCACGACGTCTTCGCGTCCGAGGCCGACGTCCAGGACCAGGGCCGCGCCGACCAGGCGGTGGCGGCGCTGCGGGCGCGGGGCCTCGTTTACGAGGGCATGCTCGAGCGGCCCAAGAGCCTCGATCCGCACGACGAATGGGAGCCGGTCGAGCTCACCTTGTTCCGCTCGACCCAATTCGGGGACGACCAGGACCGGCCGGTCAAGAAGTCGGACGGCAGCTGGACCTATTTCGGCGCCGACCTCGCCTATCATTTCCAGAAGGCGCAGCATGCCGACCAGCTGATCGACATCTGGGGCGCCGACCATGCCGGCACGGTGAAGCGGATCAAGGCCGCCGTCGCGGCGCTGACCGACGGCAAGACCCCGTTCGACGTCAGGCTGGTCCAGATGGTGCGGCTGCTTCGCGCCGGCGAGCCGGTCAAGATGTCGAAGCGGTCGGGCAATTTCGTCACCCTGGCCGACGTCGTCGGCGAGGTCGGCAAGGACGTGGTGCGCTTCACCATGCTGACCCGCAAGGCGGACGCCCAGATGGACTTCGATTTCGCCAAGGTGGTCGAGGCCTCGAAGGACAATCCGGTCTTCTATGTCCAATATGCCCATGCCCGCATCCGCTCGCTCCACCGCCGCGCCGCCGCGGCCGGTCTGGAGCTGGGCGGGCCCGCCGCTTTGGATCTTCTCGACTCCGAGGAGCTGGCCTTGGTCGGGATCGCCGCGCAATTCCCGCGCATCGTCGAGGCCGCGGCCCAGGCCCACGAGCCTCACCGCATCGCCTTCTATCTGGGCGACCTGGCGGCCGCCTTCCACGCCTTGTGGAACCGGGGCAATGACGATCCTTCGCGCCGCTTCCTCGTCGAAGATAATCCCGAATTAACCAGGGCGCGGTTACAGTTGGCTGACGCGCTCGGGCAGGTTATCAGGAACGGGCTGTCAATCATGGGCGTGGCGGCGGCCGAGGAGATGCAGTGATGACCGACATTCGCGCCGACGACGGCGGGACCGACGACCGTCTGCCCTGGCTCGAGGCGGTCGAAGAGGATGGCGGCGAGGGCGGTCCTTCCGCCCTGAAGCTGATCGTCGCCGTGCTGATCGGCCTCGTCGCGATCGGCGGCATCGTCGGCGGCATATTCTGGATGGGCAATCGCGACGCCAACGAGAATCGTCCGCCCGAGAGGATCGCGGCGGCGGAGGGTCCCTACAAGGTCAAGCCCGACAATCCCGGCGGCATGGCCGTCGAAGGCCAGGGCGCGACCGCGTTCGACGCCGCTCAGGGCGGCACGCCCAATGCCAGCATCGACACCGACGCGGTCCCCGAGACGCCGGTGACGGCGCAGCCCAAGGCTCCCGCCGCGGCGCCCAGCGCGCCGACCCCGGTCAAGGCGG
>JAXDPG010000113.1:0-3518 GCA_034668485.1 Sphingomonadales bacterium | reverse complement strand
CAAAGCCGAGCTGCCGCGATGGCTACACCAATATAACTGGCACCGGCCACATGGCAGCCTACAATCCCAAACACCCATCAGCCGACTCGGCCTGGACGCGAACAACCTGTTGAGGCTCCACAGCTAGCCGTCATTGCGAGCGAAGCGGGGCAACCCAGCGCCGCGTTCTGAGGAGTGACAGTCACTAGTGACAGTCACTAGTGACTGTCACCGAGGAGAGACGGATGGACGACGGGGTCAGCAACAACGAGGCGGAGCGTCGCTACGAGCTGGAGGTGGACGGCCATCTCGCCATCGCGGAATACCGGCTGCGGCCGGGGCGGATCAGCTTCACCCATACCGCGGTGCCCGACGCTCTGGCAGGGCGCGGGATCGGCAAACGGCTGGTCAAGGCGGCGCTCGACGACGTCCGCGCGCGCGGCCTCAAGGTGGTGCCGATCTGTCCGTTCGTGAAGCATTATATCGACACCCATGCCGAGGAGCAGGACCTGCTCGCCTGATTGACTCACCGCCGATTGACTAGCGGCGTTGCCGGCCGTCCGAAATCAGCGCTGCCACGCGGGAGGCACCGGCGCGGACCCTGTTTCGGGACTTCCCCGGCGAGTCGTTCTGTGCAAGCCTTCAGTGAGTGACGGCAAAAAGGGGGAATGAGGTTCGATCTCCTCTGTGGAGCTGGTGATGACGGAGTTGATGCTCGCGCTATTGGCGATAGTACCGTCGACGATTGTCGCCTTGGCCTTTTATCGGAGGGCTAAGGCCGCGGAGGTGCGAGCCGAGGCCGAGCGGATTTGGGCCGGTCGCGTCGATCCCAAGAACCAGCACTTCCGTCAGCCGCTGATCGGCCGCAAGCAATAAGGGCCGCGATATGATCGTGATCGGAAAACGGGGACAGCATGCATTTTCTTCGCCGCGGCGGCGCCGAAATGCAGACTGTCCCGGTTTCGCGACGCAAGGAGCAGGACCGCCCGTCCAGGCGGCCTATTTCGGTGGACTGATCGGCTTTCTGAAGGGGGTCGAGGCGGGGACGGTGCACTGACGCATTGATTCACCCAAAGCACCAAAGGACCAAAGGGGCCGAACGGTGCAATCGCTCCTGCGCGCCCCGGCATCCACTTCATAGAGGAGCGATTAGGTCGCTCAATCGGCATGGATCACGTGGATCCTGCCTACTTACCGCCGCAGCCTCTTTGGTGCTTTGGCGCTTTGGTGCTTTGGGTGAAACAGAGTGAGACGCTTGAGCAGGGGTCACTCAGAAAGAGGAGCGCACCCCCATGACCAGGCTTTTCGTCTCCGGATCCTCGCCCTCGGCGCGGGTCAGGCGGGCGGTGCGGCCGAGGTCGCGGGACCAGCTGAGGCCGACATAGGGGGCGAAGGCCTCCCTGATCTCGTAGCGCAGCCTGAGGCCCGCTTCGGCATAGCCGAGGCCGCGGCCGAGGCCGAGCTCGGGAATGTCCTCGCCATAATAATCGAGCTCGGCGCTGGGCTGGACGATCAGCGGGCCGGCGAGCTTCCAATTGTAATAGCCGGCGAGGCGCGCGCTCAGCTCGCCCTTGTGCGACAGATAGGCCCAGCCGCCGAACCACAGGGCCGAGCCGTCGTCATACTGGCCGCCGAGCTGCACATAGCTGCGGTCGGGGCCGGTCTGGAGGTCGTGGCGGAAGCCGGCATTGACGTCCCAGGCGCCGCCCAGATGATAGCTGTAGGCGGCGTTCAGCTCGACATAGTCCGGCGCCGCCCAGGCCGGTCCTTCGCCGCTGACGCCGAGCCAGAGGCGGTGGCGGTCGCCGCCGTACAAAGCGGAGAAATCCCAGGCATAGCCGTCCTGCCCGCGCTGGGCGGCATATTCGAACCGGTCGAGCAGCCCCCATTGCAGCGTTGGGCCGCTGGGGGCCGTGTCCCCCTCCACCGCCCGGTAGGCGATATGGGGCCCCGTCGCGAGCGCCTCGTCGGAAACGGTCTCGTATTCGAGGCGCTGCGCTATGGCGGGCTGCGCTGCGGCGATCAGGAGAAGGACGAGCGGGCACCGCATGGAGCGGGGCCATAAAGAGTCCGGGTTAAGACCGGCTTAGAGCGTGTAGCCGCCGTCGCTGACCAGGCAGGCGCCGGTCATGAAGGCCGCATCGTCGGAGAGGAGGAAAGCGATCTGGGCGGCGATCTCTTCGGGCTTGCCGAATCGGGCGAGGGGCGTCCCCGCCGCCATTGCCCTGAACGCCGCGGCCTCGCCCTGGCGCTCGACCATGTCGTTGAAAGCCGGCATGCCCCGCCAGATCGCCGTCTCGACGCCGCCGGGAGCGATCGAATTGACTCGGATGCCGAGCGGAGCGCCTTCCCTCGCGGCGATCCGCGCCAGATGGATCACCGCCGCCTTCGAGGCGCCATAAGCGGCGATCCCCGGCTCGGCCTTGAGGCCCGCCGCCGAGGCGGTGAGGACGATGGCGCCGCCGGTGTCGCGCATCGCTTTCATCGACGCCTGCAGCGTCAGGAAGACTCCGTCGAGGTTGATCGACATCACCCGGCGCCAGTCGGCGAAGCTGGTCTCGGCGATCGCTCCGCCCTCGCCGATGCCGGCGTTGATCACGGCGTGGGTGAGGCCGGTCAAATCCTCGCGTTCCCAAAGGCTCTCGTCGGCGACGTCGCCGATTCGGATCTGGCGCTCGCAGGGAAGCGAGAAAGCGAAGTCGCGCAATTTGTCCTCGTCGCGGTCCATCAGGATCAGCTTGCGGGCGCCTGCCTCGGCGAGGCGGGTCGCCGTGGCCGCGCCGATGCCGGAGGCGGCGCCGGTGATCAGGATGATGGCGTTGGCGAAGTCGGGCATGGATGGGGTTGTACGGCGGTTCCGTCTCATCGTCACCCCAGCGAAGGCTGGGGGTCCCAGCCTTCGCTGGGACGACAGGTCAGGCCGCGTCGCCGATGCCGAGCTCGCCCAGCTTGCGGTAGAGGGTCGACCGCCCGATGCCGAGGCGCCGCGCCACCTCGGTCATTCGGCCGCGATAATGGCCGATGGCGAGACGGATGACGTCGGCCTCGATGTCCTCGAGCGGGCGCAGGTTTCCGTCCGGCTCGTAGAGGGTGATGCCGGCGCCGTGCGCCATCGCCGCGCTCTGCGAGGCGCCGACCAGCGCCTTGGCGTGATAGTCGTCGACGCGGTTGCCGAAGCGCGCCTCGGTGGCGATCTGCGGGAAGTCGGACGCGGTCAGCGCATCGCCGTCGCACAGCACGGCGGCGCGGAACAAGGCGTTCTGGAGCTGGCGGACATTGCCGGGCCAGCCGTAGCGCATCAGCACGGAGAGGCCGTCCTCGGTGATCGAGAGATGGCGCATGCCCGGCTGCTCGGCGATCCGGCCGAGGAGATGGCGGGCGAGGGCGGGGATGTCGCTGGCGCGCTCCCTGAGCGGCGGGATGTCGACGTGGACGACGTTCAGGCGGTAATAAAGGTCCTCGCGGAAGCGGCCGGCGGCGACCTCCTCGATCAGGCGGCGATTGGTGGCGGCGATGATGCGGACGTCGACGATCTGGAT
>JAXDPG010000112.1:0-4221 GCA_034668485.1 Sphingomonadales bacterium | reverse complement strand
GACATAATAGACGTCGTCGCCGGCGCCTCCGGCCATCCGGTCGGCGCCTTGGCCGCCGTCGAGAATGTCGTTGCCCTCGCCTCCGTCCAGGTCGTCATTGCCCTGAAGCCCGTAAATCTCGTCGTCGCCGGACGTCCCGACGAGGGTGTCGATTGCGGCCGTGCCCGTGAAAATCGTCATGGTGGAATGCCCCCTTTGCTCCGGCCCGCAAAAGGCAGCGCCGGCCGGGGCGAGATTAACCTCCTGCGCGGGCCAATTGGTTTACGCGAGGGGGAGATTGATCCGGATTTGAACTATTTTCCCGGGAACTTTCCGGAGCTTGGCCGTGGCGGTGCCGCCGGCGCCGGGACGACGACGGGCCCGCCCCGGAAGCGGCGGGCCCGTGCCCTCATCGCCCGCCCTAAAGGACGAAATCCCCGCTGGTGAGCGTCACGTTGCCGTCGAAGCGGATGTCGAAATCGGCCACGGCATCGCCGTTGATGTCGCCCTGCACCCAGGTGTCGGTGCCGTCGAAATAGGTCCTGAGCTCGCCGGCCGAGCCGCTGAACGCGGCGCCGCCGACGAAGCTGAAGGCCTGGTCGCCGCCGACGCCGGTATTGGCGTCCCAGCCCGAGACGTCGACGATGTCGCTGCCGCTGGCGAAGTCGGTGATGCGGTCCGCGCCGGAGCCGGTGCCGCTCTCGAAATAGCCGATCCGGAAATTGTCGTTGCCGCTGCCGCCGGTCAGAGTGTCCGCGCCCGAGCCGCCGATGACGAGATCGTCGTCGGCGCCGCCGTCGAGCACGTCGTTGCCGACATTGCCGCGGATCGTGTCGTTGCCGCCCAATCCTTCGAGTGTGTCGACCCCCGACTGGCCGTAAAGGACGTTGTCGAGCCCGTTGCCGATGCCGTGGAAGGTGGAGCCGGAGACATTGTTGGTGAGGTTCTCGAGGTTGCTGCCGAGCGTGTAGCTCGACAGGTACGAATAGACCTCGTCCGTCCCTTCGCCGCTGGCCTCGACGACGCTGTCACCGACATTGTCGACGAGATAGACGTCGTTGCCGTCATTGCCCTCCATGTAATCGGCGCCGGTGCCGCCCGAGAGGACGTCGCCGCCGGCGCCGCCGTAGAGGAAGTCGTCGCCGCCATTGCCGGTCAGAGTGTCGTAGCCGTCGCCGCCGGAGAGAGTGTCGCTGCCGCCGGCGCCGTAGATATTGTTGTTGAGGTCGTTGCCGGTGCCGGTGAAGTTGCCGGCGCCGGTGTAGCGCAGGTCCTCGACATTGGCGGTGAGCGCATAGGCGGCGAGCGTGGTCTTTACCGTATCGGTGCCTTCGCCCGAATTCTCGTTCACCACGTCGCCGACGTCGTCGACGATATAGGTGTCGTTGCCGGTGCCGCCGTTCATCGTGTCCGCCCCGGTACCGCCGTCGAGCGTATCGCTGCCGCCGCCGCCGTTCAGCGTGTCGTCGCCGGCGAAGCCGAAGATCTGGTCCGCACCCGAGGTGCCGTTGAGCGTGTCGTTGCCGACCGTGCCGTTGATGATTGCCATGATGAAAACCCCTTGGCTCCCGCGCCGCAACAGCGGCGCTCCGATCCAAAGGTTAAGCTCCGGCGCCCTCGGAGTCCTTGCGTACAATCCGCAAATCTGATCGAAAATGGACCATTATTTCGGGGCCGTTCCGGGCGGCCGGCCGCGGGGCCTTCGCTCGGGCGGCTCGAGCCTGACCCCGCGCCGCTGCAGCGCTTCGCGAAGCAGGCATTCGATCTCGGCATTGACGCTCCTCAAATCGGCCGAAGCCGCGCGCTCGAGCGCGGACCACAAGGCCGGCTCGATGCGCAGCGGGAAGGCCTTCTTGGGAGGCGGCGGCATCGCTCCCGCCTATTGGTAGAGGGTGCCGGTGTTGACGACGGGCTGGGTGCTGTGTTCCGAGCAGAGCACGACCATCAGGTTCGACACCATCGCCGCACGGCGCTCGTCGTCCAGCTCGACGACATTCTTCTCCGACAGCAATTGCAGCGCGTTCTCGACCATTGAGACCGCTCCGATGACGATCTTCTGGCGGGCGGCGATGACCGCCTCGGCCTGCTGGCGGCGAAGCATCGCCTGGGCGATCTCGGCGGCGTAGGCGAGGTGGGTGAGGCGGCATTCGTCGATGGTGATGCCGGCCACCGCGACCCGCTCCTGCAACTCCGCCGTCATCTCGTGGCTGACGACGTCGGCATGGCCGCGCAACGTCGTCTCCTGGTGCTCGATGTCGTCATAGGGATATTTGGCGGCGATCGCCCTCACCGCGCTCTCGATCTGGACGAAGACGAACTTGTTGTAGTCGTCGACGTCGTAGAGCGCCTGGGCGGTGTCGGTCACCCGCCAGACCACGTTGGTGGCGATCTCGATCGGATTGCCGCGCTGGTCGTTCACCTTCAGCCGCTCCGACGTGACGTTGTGGACCCGGGTCGAGATCTTGGTCCGGGTCAGCCACGGCCAGCGCCATCTGAGGCCCGAATGGCGGTCGGTGCCGCGATAGGCGCCGAACAGCAGGATCGCGGCGGCCTGGTTGGGCTGGAGCAGGTAGAAGCCGACCACGATCAGCGGCGTGACGATGGCGCCGACGATGAAGAGCAGGAAGCCGGCGGCGTTGTCGCCGGCCATCAGCCCGGCGCCGGCCAGGGTGGCGATCGCCGCGCCGAGCAGGACCAGCAGCATCACAAAGCCGTTGAAGGTCGCCGCCGGCCGCTCGAGCGACAGGCGCAGGGCTTGACGGTTCGGGGAATCGGTGAGTGCAGTCGCCATTTGTCCCTCCTGTAATGATGATATCATAATTATATGATCCGCAAAGTGCAAGACCTCCCGTCATCCCGGCGAAAAGCCGGGACCCCATGGAGACCCGCGCAGACTATTTGTCCTGAGGTCCCGGCTTCCGCCGGGATGACGCGATAGCTTGCTCCCTCCCATCCCGGCGGATAGGCCAGCCCCTCCCGTGCGTTGCCGCCGCGAACGGAGCCGAGAGAATGACCCAAGTCCCCTGGAAGCTCGTCGTCCATGGCGGCGCCGGAGTGATCGAGAGGGCGCAGCTGACGCCCGACGAGGACGGTGCCATCCGCGCCTCGCTGGACCGGGCGCTGGCCGCCGGCGCGGCGATCCTGGCGGCGGGCGGGAGCGCCCTCGACGCGGTCGAGCGGGCCGCCTGCGCGCTCGAGGACGATCCCCATTTCAACGCCGGGCGCGGCGCGGTCTTCACCTACCAGGGCACCAATGAGCTCGACGCGGCGGTGATGGACGGTCGCGGCCGCGACGCCGGCGCCGTCACCGGAGTCACGGCGACGAAGAACCCCGTCAGCCTCGCCCGGGCGGTGATGGAACATAGTCCCCACGTCTTCCTGAGCCGCGAGGGGGCCGACCAATTCTCGCGCGAGCACGGCCTCGAGCAGGCGGAGCCCGAATGGTTCGCGACGCCGGAGCGGCGGCGCCAGCTCGAGGTCATGCGCTCGGACGAAAATCATTATTTCGACGAGGAGCTAAAATACGGCACCGTCGGCGCGGTCGCGGTGGACATTCACGGCCATGTCGCGGCGGCGACCTCGACCGGCGGCCTCACCGGCAAGCGCTGGGGCCGGATCGGCGACACGCCGATCATCGGCGCCGGCACCTATGCCGACGACCGCGCCGGCGCGGTCTCTGCGACCGGCGCCGGCGAATATTTCATCCGAGCCGCCGCCGCCCACGAAATCTGCGCCCGGATGCGGATGCTCGGCGAGAGCGCCCGGATCGCCGCCGACCGGGCGATCGCCGACGTCGGAGCGCTCGGCGGCAGCGGCGGCGTCATCCTCGTCACCCCGGCCGGCGACGCCGCCTGGGCCTTCAACACGCCGGGCATGTATCGGGGGATCGCCTCGGCGGAGGGGCGGAGAGTAGCGATCTACGCCGACGAGTGACCCGTCGCCCCAGCGAAGGCTGCGGCCCCGGAGGCGAAAGGCACGGAGGCCTTTTCTCGCTGGGGTCTAGCCTTCGCTGGGACGACGCCATCCCTATTCTGGAAGCACCGTCACCGCTCTCCGGTTCTGGGCCCAGGCGGTCTCGTCGGAGCCGAGCGCCTCGGGGCGCTCCTTGCCGTAGCTGATCACCGTCATCCGGCCCGCCGGGACTCCGCGGGCGGCGAGGTAGTTCTTGGCGGCGTTGGCGCGGCGGTCGCCCAGAGCGAGATTGTAGTCGCGGGTGCCGCGCTCGTCGGCATGGCCCTCGAT
>JAXDPG010000111.1:0-7721 GCA_034668485.1 Sphingomonadales bacterium | reverse complement strand
GAACGGCTTATGGCGCATCTCCACCGACACCATCAAAGTCTTGTACAGGGCGTAGAAAATCGGGATCTGGATGACGATCGGCAGGCAGCCCGCCATCGGGTTGACCTTCTCCTCCTGATAGAGATTGAGCATCTCCTGCTGGAGCCGCGGCTTGTCCTCCTTGTGGCGGTCCTGAAGCGCCTTCATCTTGGGCTGGAGGACTCGCATCGCCGCCATCGACTTGAACTGCTTCTGCGCGATCGGGAACATCAGGGTCCTGACGATCAGGGTCAGGCAGATGATGGCGACTCCGAAATTGCCGATCGTCGCGTAGAGCCAGCGCAGCAGCTTGAAGATCGGCTTCATGAACCATTCGAACCAGCCCCAGTCGACCGCCTTGTCGAACTTGGCGACGCCGCCCTCATTCTGGTAGCGGTCGAGCGCGTCGATCTCCTTGGCGCCGGCAAAGAAGCGCGACTGGTAGGCCAAGGCGCGGCCGGGGGTGACGATCGCGGGCGCGGGCGCGAACTCGATCTGGAAGGCGCCGCTCTCACCGTGGCGGAAGGCGGCATTGACGGCGCTCTTCTGGTCGGGGACGAGGGCGGTCAGCCAATATTTGTCCCCGAAGCCGGCCCAGCCGCCCGTGGTCGAGAAATGCTGATCGCCTTCCTCGGCGAGCTTCTTGTAGTTCCAGCTGTAATTGGCGGAGCCGTCGAACACGCCGACGGGGCCGACATGGTTGGTCCAGCTCGTCGGGTCCTTCGAGGCATTGGCCCGGCTGATGAGGGCATAGGGACGCGCGGCGATCGCGGCGGCGGAGGGATTGGCGACGCGCTGGGTGATAGTGAACATGTAGCCGTCGTCGACCGCCAGTCCGATCTCGAAGCGCTGCCCCAGCGCGTTGACGGCGCTGAGCGTGACCGGGCTGTCCGGGGTCAGGCGGGAGCCGCTGGCCGTCCACAAAGTGTCCGGCCCCGGCGCTTGGAGCCCGTCGCCGGTCCAGCCGAAGCTTGCGAAATAGGCGTCCTCGGTCGCCGCCGGCGAGAGCAGCCGGACCGGCGGCGAATTGGCCGCTATCCCTTCGCGGTGCGTGGTGAGCACCAGATCGTCGATGCGCGCGCCCTTGAGGTTGATCGATCCGGCCAGCCGCGGCGTCGCGATGGCGACGCGCGGCGTCTCGCCGATAACGGCCCGGCGATCGCGGACTGCCGCCGGGCTCTGCGCGGACGGGCTCGCCTGCGGCTGCGGCACCGGCACCGTCTTGCCGTTCACGACCTTGGTCGCGGGCGGGCTCGCCGTCGGCAGCCAGCGCTCGCTCAGAAAGGTCCAGCCGATCAGCACGATCGCCGACAGGACGATCGCCAGGATCATGTTGCGATGATCGTTCAAGCCGTTCTTCCCCTCACGGTACTGGATCGAAGCCCGAGCCGCCCCAGGGGTGGCATCTGAGCAGGCGTCTGGCGGCCAGCCAGGAGCCGCGCAGGGCCCCATAGCGCCGGAGCGCGGTGATTGCATAGGCCGAGCAGCTCGGCTGGTAGCGGCAGCTCGGCGGAAGCACCCGCGAGGGGCCCAATTGCCAGCCTTTCGCCGCCAGGATGAGGAGCTTGGCGATCATTCGACGCTTCGTGTCATCCCGGCGGAAGCCGGGACCTCAAGACCCGCTGGGCCTTCCTGTCCGGAGGTACCGGCTTCCGCCGGGATGACGAGGGTCGGCGCCACCTTCCTGAGCGCCTTCTCGAGCTCGGACTTCAGGAGAGCGAAGTCCCGCTCGATGCCGCCCTGGCGTCCGATCAGCACATGGTCCGCGCCGGCCACGCCCTTCTCGGGCAGGATCTCGCGGGCGAGGCTTCGGAAGCGCCGCTTCATCCGGTTGCGCACGACGGCGCCGCCGATCTTCTTCGTCACGGTGATCCCCAGCCGGATGGCCGGGTCGCCGTCGCCGCGAGGCCGGACCAGCAGGACGAAGCCGGGCATGGGCGCGCGCCGGCCGCGATTGGCGGCCAGGAAGTCGGCTCGGCGGGTGAGCGAGCTCAGGCGGTTGCCGGCTACGCCGACAGGGTCTTGCGGCCCCGCGCCCGGCGCGCGGCCAGGACCTTGCGGCCGCCGACGGTCGCCGTCCGGGCCCGGAAGCCGTGCCGGCGCTTGCGCACGAGATTGCTCGGCTGGAAGGTGCGCTTCATCGCTACTACCTCGAAAACTGGAATTAAAATGGCCGCCCATCGCGGAGCGGCCTTGGTCGCCGGTGCCGTTAGGCAAATCGCCGGCCAAAGTCAATTCCTCGAGCGCTTTCTGTCGCTCCGCGCGTCGCTTCGCGCTGGCGCGCCGAAGCCCCCAATCCGCCCAATGCCCCTTCTTCGGGTGCTTCCGCTTGAAGCGCACGTAGAAGCGCTTCGCCCAGGCGCTGTAGCGGAGCACCAGCGACAGCCCGGCGGCGAAGACGATGACTCCGCCCGGTCCGGGGATGGGTCCAACCACCGGGGTCAGCGCGATGAGGAAGAATCCCACCACCACCAGCGCGCTGCGCACCGCCGGATAATTCGTCAGGTGCCGCCAGTCGATCTTTCCCATGCGTCCCATGTGGGAAAGCTGTGTTAGCCGCGCAAGACGCCTCGTCAGCCCATGTCGAACTCGCTGCTGGCCACCTCGCCTATGACGCCGTTCATGCCCGGGAGGGTGCTGAAGCAGAGGTGCGGCCGGCCCGGCTGGACGTCGAAATATTTGAGCGTGTCATCGCTGAGCACGGTCAGCGCCTGGGCATTGGTCTGGCCGGTGAGCTTGTCGACCTCTGCGCGCGCGCACTCCCGCGTGTCGGAATTCACCATGTAGAAGCCGTTGGTGCCCCCGAACCAGGCCATCACCATATATCCGCTCATCCGTCCCTCCCCCTGTTGTCGCCGACGTTCGGCCTCTTTGGCGCCCCCGTCAAACCGGCCTTCGCCCAAGGCGGCGTAAACCGTTGACTATCATCGCCTCATACGCCGAAAAGGGATGAGGGGAGGGCTTCAACTTCATGGTCGCTCATGTCGCCACGGTGGCGTTTCTGGGGCTCGAGGCGCGGGCTGTGGAAGTCCAGGTTCAGATCTCGGCCGGCCTGCCCAAGTTCCTCGTCGTCGGGCTGCCCGACAAGGCGGTGGCGGAGAGCCGCGAGCGGGTTCACGCCGCGCTGGCGGCGATAGGGCTGTCGCTGCCGCCCAAGCGGATCACGGTCAACCTCTCGCCGGCGGACCTCCCCAAGGAGGGCTCGCATTACGACCTTCCGATCGCGCTGGGCATGCTCGCCGCGCTCGGCGCCATCGATACCGAGACCCTGGCGGGCTATGTCGCCGTCGGCGAGCTCGGGCTCGACGGCCGAATCGCCCCTTCGCCCGGCGTGCTGCTGGCGGCGATGAACGCCTCCGCGCGGAGCCTCGGCCTGGTCTGCCCCGCCGCTCAGGGAGCCGAAGCGGCCTGGGCGGGCGACGTCGAGATCGTCGCGGCGCCCGACCTCATCGCCCTCCTGAACCATTTCCGCGGCAGCGCCGTGCTCTCGCCCCCCGTCCCCGGGGAGGCGGAGCCCCCCGGCTCCGGTCCCGACCTCGCCCAGGTCAAGGGGCAGGAGACCGCCAAGCGCGCGCTCGAAATCACGGCAGCGGGAGGGCACAACCTGCTGATGACGGGGCCTCCCGGGGCCGGCAAGTCGCTGCTCGCCGCCTGCCTGCCCGGCATATTGCCCGAGCTGACCCCGGGCGAGGCGCTCGAAGTGTCGATGATCGCCAGCGTCGCCGGCACTTTGTCGGGCGGCCGCCTGATCCGCACGCGCCCCTATCGCGCCCCGCACCACAGCGCCTCGATGGTCTCGCTGGTCGGCGGCGGCCTCAAGGTCCGTCCCGGCGAAGTCAGCCTCGCCCATCTCGGAGTCCTGTTCCTCGACGAGCTGCCCGAATTCCAGCGCTCGGCGCTCGATTCGCTGCGCCAGCCGCTCGAGACCGGCACCGTCAGCGTCGCCCGCGCCAACGCCCACGTCACCTTCCCGGCCCGGGTCCAGCTCGTGGCGGCGATGAACCCGTGCCGCTGCGGCCATCTCGGCGATCCGGCGCTGGCCTGCTCGCGCGCGCCGCGCTGCGCCGCCGACTATCAGGCGCGGGTCTCGGGTCCGTTGCTCGATCGGATCGACCTCCATGTCGACGTCCAGGCGGTGGCGGCGGCCGATCTCGTCCTGCCGCCGCCTTCCGAAGGCTCGGCCGAGGTCGCCCGGCGGGTCGGCGCCGCGCGGGCGGTCCAGACCGAACGCTATGCCGGGCAGGGCATCCGCACCAACGCCGAAGTCGACGGCGAACGGCTCGAGGCGGTGGCCCGCCCCGACGAGCCCGGCCGCCGCCTCCTCGCCCAGGCCGCCGAGGCGATGCGCCTCTCCGCCCGCGGCTTCCACCGGGTGATGCGGGTGGCGAGGACGGTGGCGGACCTGGCTGGCAGCGAGGAGGTACGGCGGATTCACGTCGCCGAGGCGCTCAGCTATCGGCGCCAGGCGCCGAGGAATTGAGGCGCTCCGCAGCTGTCACGAACGGGAATCCTGTCGCGAGAAAAATATTGCGGAAAATCGAGAGGGGAATGCAAATGAGGCAGTGAGTTTCCAGATCAATCAAGCAAGGATCGGCATCCCGGCCATGTCAGAGAAGACAAAGCAAATTCTTTTTTTCGTATTGCCGATTCTAGGTCAGCTGCTCCTCACGGTGTTGGCGTACTTCGGCTCCCGCATCTACGTGGAAATTCCTTTGCTCGCCTACGTAAATGCCTTGCTCATGGCTCTTCCCGCTGTTCTGGCGATAGTGATGCTGATCCGTCACAAATGGGAAAACGAATGGGTTATTGTGTCGCTTGCCGTACAGAGCGCCATGCTAATCACGCATTTTGCTATCGTGCATCACGTGATCGGACTGGGCCCGCCAGGAACCGCGGACTCCTTTTGGGATGCGCTCTATTTCAGCATCGTTACCTGGACCACACTGGGCTACGGAGACGTGAACCCGGTGCACGAGCTACGCATGTTTGCGGCTATCGAAGCGCTTTATGGATATATTTTTCTGGGGCTGATCGTGGGTGTCCTGAGCACCCTTTTCAAAGGACCAGCGCGAGGGCCATGATGAGGACGCCGACCAAAGGAGCGAAGGCGAGCCCCAACCTCGTGAGAGAAGCCGCTTTGTGCTGCGGATCAAAAAAAACAGGTTCCGCCATCGGTCGCTCCTTTCAAGTCAAATAGCGTAGGGGCAATGCGGATTCAACGAGGTTCATTTTCCACACGGGTGCCGGCCCTCGGCGACGCGGCGGGAATCGACGCAGACTTGCGGCAGGTTCGTGAGGTCTTGTCGTAACAGATGGCGGGCGTATCGCGAGCGGTTGCCGCCTGCCAACCCCTGCGCTAGCAGGGCCCCCGTGCCCCCGTGGCGGAATTGGTAGACGCGCTCGACTCAAAATCGAGTTCCGCAAGGAGTGCCGGTTCGATTCCGGCCGGGGGCACCACGCCTATTTGATGATGTAGCCGAACAGCAGGCTGAAGCTCGAATTGGCCGCCATCGCGCCTTTCGGGCGGATCCGGATGCGGTTCACCGCGAGGTCGGCCCCCTGGGCGTTGGGGGTCGGCACGTAGGTCCAGGTGGCGCCGTTGTCGTTGGAGAAGTCGACGTCGTCGGTGGTGCTGGCGAGGCTGGTGAAGGTATAGGTGAGTCCGGACGAGGTGGCGCCGTCCTGGAAGCGGATCGGCCCTCCGCTCGAGCCCGAAATGTGGTTCACGAACATCGAGAGATTGGTCGGGGTGCCGTCGAGGACGACGATGCTGTCCGCCGTCGCCGCGAAGGCGTTGGGATTGGCGATCGTCACCGTATAGGCGACCCGGGCGCCGGGGATGAGCTTGGGGTTGGCGGCGCCGTTATACGGATCGGTGCTCGCCTGGCTCGACTTCACCATGGTGAGCGGCGCCGGCGTGATCACGTTGAAGGTGGCGCTCACCGTCGAGGTGGTGGCGGTGCCGAACAGCGCCCGCGCGCTGTTGCTGTAGGTGCCGGCGGTCGACGGCATCTGCACCGTGTAGATGAGCTTCACATTGCCGCCGGCGGCGATCAGGTAGGACTGGTCCTGCCGACCGGTGAAGGTGAGCGTGCCGGTCGCGTTGGCGGCGGGGACGCTGCTCGAATTGGCGGCGGTGACGTTGCTCGCGGCATCGAGCGCGAGGAACTTCGCCCCCGCCGGCAGCGTGTCGACGAATTGCGATATGCGGCTGGCGTAGACCGAGGGATTGGAGACGGTCACCGTATATTTGACGGTCGCCGCCGCTCCCGCGATCGCGCTCGTTATGTCCTCCGCCTTGCTGATCGTGAACGGATTGGTGGCGCCCGGGAAGGCGATGCTGATGCTGCCCGAGCCGTCGTAATTGCCGGTATATTTGAGCGAATTGCCCGAGGTCATCGTCGCATAGGGCCGCGCCGTCGTCGTCGCTCCGGCGCATTGATATTCGAAATAATAGCGCACCGTGGCGAAATAGCCGTTGCCCGACTGCATCTGCGTCTGGCGGAAGTAGATCTTGTTGAGCGTGCCCACCACGATCGGGGTGATGTTGCTGGCCCGGATCTCGGTGCCGACGAGCCGGAAGCAGACGGCGTCGAACGCCTGGCTGCCCGACGGCTGGAGGATGAACTCGTCGCCGACGCCGGTGCCGCCGAAATCGTAGGAGGCGTCGAACCAGATGGTCTGGCCGACCACGGCGCCCGGCCCCAGCGTCGACGAGAGGACGTTGCCGCCGGCATTGGCGCTGATCGAGCTCTTGGTGCTCAGCCCGACCGTCCGGGTGACGGTCGCCGCGCTGGACGTAATGCCGATCGACGAAGTGACCGTGGTGACGCTGCAGCCATAGTCGACGTGCCAGTAGACTCCGGCGCTCTGCCCGGCGCCGAGCGAGCCGATCGTCTGGGCCGCCCCCTGGCCGAGCGCGACATTGCCGGCGACTCCGCTGATCGTCGCGACGATGTTGGTGACGGTTGTCCCGCCGGTGTTGGTGATGAGACCGCCGACATTCATGGCGCGCGGCCCGGAACCGGCGCAATTGTTGCTGTCGATCGGCATCGACTGGACGTTGGTCGCGGAATCGCCGGTGCGCAGCTGGAAGGTCAGCTGCGCCTCGGCGGAGGACGCGAAGCCCAGCGCGGCGAGCGCCAGGAGGAGGAACCGGACGAGGATCTTCATCGCTCGGCTACTTCACTCGGACCCGGTAGCTGATCGTGAAGCTCGGCGAGCCTGACCCCGTTGCCCCGGCGAAGGTACCTCGCGGAGTGATCCGGATATGGGTCACCGCGGCGTCGAAGCCGTTCGCATCCGGCGTCGGCGAGTAGCCGAAGCTGATGCCTCCGTTGTTGGAGAAAGCGACATCGTCGGTCGTGCTCGACAGACTCGTGTAAGTATAGGTCAGGCCGCTCGGCGGCGTGCCCTGCGCGAAGGCGATCGGCCCCGAACCCGCGGCGCCCAGGTCGCGTACGTAGAGCGAGCTTTGCGCCGGCACGGACTGAACGACGGCGACCGAGTCGGAATCCGGATAGCCGGCGCTGCCGTTGCTGACGCTCAGCGTATAGGTCAGCACCGCTCCGGGTATCGCCTTGGGGTTGGTCGTTCCGTTGTAGGGGTCGGAGGCCAGCGGATGCGATAGGGCCGCGGCGAAGCTCGGCGGCGGATCGGCCACGATCACCAATTGGGGACGCTGGCTGGAGGTCGCCCATTCC